>NZ_NOIW01000187.1:0-5531 GCF_002708645.1 Sphingobium sp. IP1 | reverse complement strand
TGCCGCCATGCGCAGGTTCGAATCCTGCCGCCCCAGCCATAATGTATTGAAATAATTGAATTTATTTCGTTTCGTTCGCGATACGTTGCCAATTGCCGTGCCAAATGGCGCAATCTCGCCATTGCGACTTGTCGGTGTTTGGGAGCCGACTTGGCAAATGGGGTATGCGCGGGCGCGCCGCGGACTGCACTGATTGAGGCGTTCTAGCGCTTCATCCGATCTGACAGGATCGTTGAGGATTCCCTTGGGCCTGGAAATCCGATTCAACATGCTAGCTGGACGAGGAGGCCAGCCTGGCATGACAAGGTCGATTTCGGAGGCACTTCGTTTTCGGGTTGTCGCGGCGGTTGATGGCGGGCTGTCGCGGTGCGCGGCAGCCGAATGTTTCGGCTGCAAGCGCCGTCGCTGGGTTCGAGAATGGCCAGAGACTGGTTCGACGCGGATATGGGCTGACGATCAGCCGAGAAGATGGCTGCGATGGTCGAATTTTGCCGGAAACCTGCAAGGCCGTGCGAAGACAATACGGGCGGGCACTCTCCCGAAGCGGTAATACCTTCTAATCGCAAACCGGACTTTATCGCCCCTGCCATCCCGCGCCGCCATGCTAGTTTCGGCGCAGGATCGGGGCGCCGCGCGGTGCGAGGCGGCGGTCGAGACAGTGAGAATGAGGCGCCGGCGAGGATGAACGCAGCGACGATCGATCCAGACAGGAAGCGCCCGATCCCCCCGGACGAAACCGGGCTGGTGGCGCTCGCGACCCTGCTCGCCATGCACTATGTCGTCGTCGATCCCCAGGTATTGCGGCAGGAGCTGGGGCATTCAAATCCACTGGACAGCAAGGATCTGCTGCGCCTTGGCAAGCGTCAGCCCGGCGTGCGCGCACGCAGCGTTCGGGCCGATTATGATCGCCTGCAGCGTCTGTCGCTACCGGCGCTCGCGCAAGCGGCCAATGGGCAATGGTTCATCATGGGCAGGATCAAGGAGCATGGCGTCCTGATCCAGCGGCCCGGGCATCCTGTGGAGACGCTGGATCGGGCAGCGCTGGATGAAATCTGGTCCGGAGAGCTGATCCTGCTTGCCACCCGCGCCGGCACCGGCGGTGAGATGAAGCGGTTCGACATAAGCTGGTTCATTCCCCAGATTGTGCGTTACCGCCGCCTGGTGGGCGAGGTTCTGCTCATCACCTTGTGCATCAATCTCCTGGGGCTTGCCGCGCCGCTCTTTTTCCAGAATGTCATCGACAAGGTGCTGGTCCATAATACGCTGGCCACCCTGCAGGTGCTGATGCTGGGCTTCGTGCTGGTGTCCTTCTGGGAAGTGGGGTTTGGCTGGTTGCGGACCCGCCTCTATTCGGAGACCTGCCAGAAGATCGATGTCGAACTGGGCGTGCGCCTGTTCCGCCATGTGCTGCGCCTGCCATTGACCTATTTCGAGGGGCGGCGTGTCGGCGATACGGTGATGCGCGTCCGACAGCTGGAGGCGATCCGCGAATTTCTGACCAATGCCTCGCTGTCGGTGCTGATCGATCCGGCGTTCACCCTGGTCTTCCTTCTGGCCATGTGGCTTTATTCGCCGCTGCTGACCGGGATCGTGTTGCTCACCATACCGGCCTATGTCGCGGTCTCGATCATGGTGACAGGGCCGCTGCGTCGGCGCCTTGCCGAGAAATTCGATCGAGGCGCAGCCAATAATGCCCTGCTGATCGAAAGCATATCGGGCATGCAGACGATCAAGGCGGCGGCTGTCGAGCCGCAATGGAATCATCGCTGGGAATTGCAGCTGGCGGCTTACAGCACGTCCAATCAGCGCGCGATCAACCTTGCCAACAACAGCAGCCAGCTGGTTCAGCTCATCTCGAAGCTGGGGGCGGCGACGATCCTGTTTTTCGGGGCAGGGCAGGTGATCGCGGGCACGATGACGGTGGGGGCGCTCGTCGCCTTCAACATGTTTGCCCAACGCGTGTCTTCTCCGGTCATCCGCATGGCGCAATTGTGGCAGGACTTTCAGCAGGTCCGGCTGTCGGTGGCGCAACTGGGGCTGGTGCTGGATGCGCCGATCGAGCGGATCGGATCCTCGCGGACGACGCTGCCGTCGATCAGAGGCAATATCCGCTTCGAGGGCGTCCGCTTCCGCTATGGCGATGAAGGCCCCTGGACGCTGGAGAATATCGATTTGGGCCTGCCTGCAGGCGGGACTTTGGGCATCGCCGGATCCTCGGGCTCCGGCAAGTCCACACTCGCCAAGCTGCTTCAGCGCCTCTACCTCCCGGCAGCCGGGCGCATCCTGATCGATGATATCGACATCGCACAGATCGATCCGACCTGGCTGCGACGCCAGATCGGCGTGGTCCTCCAGGAAAATCTGCTGTTCAACTGCACCCTGCGTGAAAATATCGCGCTTTCCAGCCCGATCGCGCCTTTGTCGGAGGTGATGTCCGCCGCCCGGCTGGCCGGTGCCCATGACTTCATCATGGGGTTGCCGCTCGGCTATGACAGCATGATTGAAGAACGTGGCGTCAATTTATCGGGTGGCCAGCGCCAGCGGATTGCGATTGCCCGCGCGTTGATGAGCAAGCCCCGTATCCTGATCTTCGATGAGGCGACATCGGCGCTCGATGCCGAGAGCGAGGAGATCGTGCAGGCCAATCTCAAGGCGATGGCCGCGGGACGCACGGTCATCATCATTGCCCATCGCCTGTCCGCGATCCGGGATTGCGACAGCATCGTCACGATGGAACAGGGCCATATCGTCGAGCGCGGATCGCATGAGGAACTGATCGCCCGCAATGGCCGCTATGCCAAACTCTATCGGACCCAGACGCGGACCGGCATGGCGCGGGCGGTATGATGGGCGCGCAGGGCATATGGGCGACGGGCCGGCAGGCATGGCGTGACGAACGGGCGCGGGCGCGCACGCTGGTTCGATCCGAGGAGGTCGATTTCCTGCCCGCGGCTATCGAGATCGTCGAACGGCCGGTGTCGCCCACGGCGCGCTATACGGCTTGGGTGCTGATGCTGGGGCTGGCCGTCGGCCTGTTGTGGCTGATATTCGGCCAGATCGATGTCGTGGCTTCGGCCCCCGGACAGTTGATCCCGGCCGATAATGTGAAGCTGATACAGCCTGCCGATGCGGGGGTGGTTCGCTCCATATTGGTGCGGGACAACCAGTCGGTTCATGCCGGCCAGGCGCTGCTCGAACTGGACCCGACCGTGTCCTCGGCCGATGCGATCCAGGCGCGTAGGGCACTGGAAGCGGCCGAGCTGGATGCGGCACGGGGGCGGGCCATGCTGTCCTCGCTCGACGGCCACGGCCTGCGCTTCGTGCCGCCGCCGGGCACCTCGCCGGAAATGACGGAGCTGCAGATCGCACTCGCCCGGGCGCAGCTGGAGGGCATCATGGGCGAGACCGGAGCGCATGATGCCGACCGGCAGGCAGCCTCGGCCACCTATGCCGAAGCGACATTGTCGGCCACCAAGCTGGCGGAAACCCTGCCGTTGGTGGACGAACAGATCGAAGCCAACCAGAAATTGCTCGCCAAGGGCTATGTCTCCAAATTGCGCGTGATCGAGATGCGCCGACAGCGGCTTGGCTTGGCTCGGGATCGGCAGATCGCGCTCGAAACCGCGGCCAAGGCGCGCGCGCAGATGGCACAGGCGAGTGCCAGCCGTACCCAGTCCGTCGGGACAAGCCGGGCGAGGATATTGGAGGATCTGACCAAGGCCGAGGTGGAGGCACGCTTGCGTCGCGAGGAGATGGTCAAGGCCAGTCGGCGCTCTGCCCTGCAGCGGCTGGTCAGCCCGATCGATGGCACGGTCGCCCAGCTGTCGGTTCACACGGTGGGCGGGGTTGTGGAAGTCGGAAAGCCGCTGATGCTGATCGTCCCGGCGCGCGGGCAACTGGTGGCTATGGTCAAGATATTCAACAAGGATATCGGTTTTGTGCGCGCCGGACAGGATGTGGGCGTCAAGCTCGCGGCTTTTCCCTTCACACGCCATGGCGTGGTCGAGGGGCGGATCGAAAGCATCAGCACCGATGCGGTCGAGGACGAAAAGCTCGGCCTCGTCTATACCGCCAGGATTACGATGGACCGTCAATGGCATACCCGCGACGGTCGGCTGGTCCAACTGGTACCGGGTATGGAGGTAACGGCCGATATCCGCACCGGTCGGCGCAGCGTCGGCTCCTATCTGCTGAGCCCGCTCCAGGCGGTGCGTGACGAAGCGGGACGGGAACGGTGAGCGCCGCTCCGGCCGCGCGGCCATGCCATGTCCTGTTCGTGATCGCGGGACTGGGCGCGGGCGGTGCAGAACGCGTTGTCAGCCTTATCTCCTCCGCCTGGGTTGCCCGCGGCTGGCGGGTGACGATCATGGCCTTCGATCGGCCACAGGATCCTGTCTATCACCGCTTCGACCCCGCAGTGGAAATCCGGCGCTTTGACATTCCGCCCGGACGCAACCCCGCTTCGACCCTGATGGCGCAGGGGCGGCGCATTCTTGCTATCCGCCGGCAACTGAAGGACGCGCGGCCCGATGTCGTGATCTCGCTCCTGACCAAGATCAACGTCCTCACGCTGACGGCGGCGATCGGCACCGGACGGAAAATCATCGTCTCGGAGCGGAATAATCCCCGTGCGCAGAATGCCAATAATGCCTGGAATGCGCTGCTGGCACAGCTGTATCCGCGGGCGGCGGGGATCGTGATGCAGACCCGGGCCAGCCTGGACTGTCTGCCTCAGTCGGCGCGGTCGCTTGCGCGCGTCATCCACAACCCGATCGAGGCCATCGCACCGCCTGCCTCGGCGGCTGGTGCGCAGCGGGTCCTGGTGGGTGTCGGGCGGTTGACTCACCAAAAGGGGTTCGATCTCCTGATCGAGGCCTTTGCCAAGGTCGCGCGCCTGCATCCGGACTGGAACCTGCGTATCTGGGGAGAGGGGGAAATGCGCGGCATGCTGGAACGGCAGGTCGCCTCACTTGGTCTTTCCCATCGTATCGAACTACCCGGAAAGAGCGAAACGCCGGGCGGTTGGTTGGCCAAGGCGGATGCGATGGTCCTGTCGTCCCGCTATGAAGGCTTTGCCAATGTTCTGGGCGAAGCGATGGCGGCGGGCTTGCCGGTCGTCGCCTTCAATTGCGATTTCGGTCCTGCGGAAATGGTCGATAATCTCGTCGATGGCCTGCTCGTGCCCGACGGCGATGCCGGCGCGCTGGCGGCCGCACTCGACCGGATCATGGGAGATGCTGCGCTGCGCATGCGCCTCGGCATCGCGGCCCGGCAATCGGCAACCCGTTTCGCGTCGCCGGCGATCATCGAACAATGGGACAGGCTGGTCGACGATGTGCGCGCTGTCGCTGGCGCCTAGCGCGTAGACTCATTACGCACTGCACCAGATGCGCACGCAGATGAGCTTGATGGCTGCGAGGAAGTTGGCAGGGTCTTTGTCATAGCGGGTGGCGATGCCACGGAACTGCTTGATGCGGTTGAAGAATCGTTCGACGAGGTTTCGCTGTTTGTAGAGCCACGGCGAGAAGGCG
>NZ_NOIW01000186.1:0-5606 GCF_002708645.1 Sphingobium sp. IP1 | reverse complement strand
CCGGCCCGGTGCCTCTCGCCCGCAACCGCCCCGCCCCGGACAACCTTCGCCCGGTCCGGGCCAGCCAGGTGGACCGGCAGTTCAACCACCCCGACCGGGTGGCCCTTCGCCCCAGCCGCCGCGTCCCGGTGGTCCGGGCGTCCAGCCACCACGGCCAGGCCAGCCGCATCGCCCCGGCGCCGGCCGTCCGCCCAATTTCCGGCCGATCCCCGGCCCGGCCTTCCGCTATCCCCATGGCTATCGCTATCGGCGCTGGACGGTCGGCCTGTTCCTGCCGGCGGTCTTCTTCTCCAGCTATTATTATTACAACGACTATTGGCGCCTGGGCCTGGGCGCGCCGCCCTATGGCTATCGCTGGATCCGCTATGGCCCCGACCTGCTGCTGGTCGAGGTCCGGTCGCGCCGCGTGGTCGATGTCGTCTATGGCGCCTTCTACTGAGGCAGAAACAGGAAGGGCCGCATCATCCGATGCGGCCCTTTTCTCTTGTCCCGATCATTCGCCCCGTCGGGTGAAGCGGAAGACGGTTGCCGGCGGGAAATTGCGCACCGTATGGCCGGCGCGGACGACCTCCAGACCTAGCTGGTCCAGCACCGCACGGCTGACCGGCGGTCGCGTCGAATAGGTGAACTGCACCAGGCTACCGCCCGGCTTCAGCATGCGGAAAGCTTCGGACAATATGTCGATATGCATCGCGCGGTCCATCGCCAGCAGCGGCAGGCCGCTGACCACGGTCTGATAGTCGCCGGGGCCACCGGTGGCGGCGACCGAGACGATCTGCGCCGGCGTCTCCAGGATCGAGACATGGGGGAAATGACGCCGCAGCCCGCGCGCGAAGGCGGGGTTGATCTCCACCACCTCCAGCCGGTCGGCCGGCAGGCCGGTTTCCAGGATGGCGCGGGTGAAGACGCCCGTGCCCCCGCCCAGTTCCAGCACGCGGCCGCCCTGCGGATCGATGTCGGCCACCATCAGCCGCGCCAGATAGCGACTGCTGGGCACGACCGAGGCGGTCTGCCGGGGCTTCTTCACCCAGGCGGCGAGGAAATCGAGATATTCGGTGGCGCGGGCGCGAAACTCGCTGTTCGGCAGGGCGATTGCCCGGCTGCGCTTCGGCTTGTGCTGCATGGGCGAAATGCGACCGCTCCTTTCTGGTGCCGACTCCCCTTAGCGGGCCGGAGCGCCCCCGTCGATTGGCTTAACAAGATTTCATGCCGGACCAGCAACGGCCGGTCCGGCACAAGTCCTTATTTCTGCTTGCCCGCCTCGGCCGCGGCCAGCACGCGCAGCACATTGCCGGACCAGATTTTCTGTAAGTCAGCCTCGCTATAGCCGGCCTTCAGCAGGGCATCGGTGATCTTGGGCAGATCGACCACATCCTCCATGCCGACGACACCGCCGCCGCCGTCCCAATCGAGGCCGATGCCGACATGATCGGGGCCGACAACCTTCAGCGCATGCAGCATATGCGCCATGAAATCGTCGAAGGTCGGCCGGTCGGTGTCGGGATAGAGCCGGTCAATCTCCTGCCGCTTGGCGAGCATCGCGGCCCGCGCCTCGGGCGAAACCTTGGCGTCCTCCCGCATCTGGCTGTAAAGCGCCATCAGCGCCTTCTGCCGCTCGGGATTGGGCTTGGATGCGCGCAGATAGGCGCCATAGGCGTTCATCTGGATCACGCCGCCCTTGGCCGCCAGCGCCTTCAGATGATCGTCATCGATGTTGCGCGGATGGTCATAGACCGCCTTGCAACCCGAATGGGTCAGCAGCACCGGCGTGGTCGACAGCGCCAGCAGATCGTCCAGCACCTGGTCTGAGCTGTGCGAGGCGTCGGGCACGATGCCGAGGCGGTTCATTTCCTTCAGCAATTCCTTGCCGAGCGGACTGAGGCCGCCATAGCGCGGCTTCTTCGACGGATCGGTCGAGCTGTCGGCGAACTGGTTATGCGCGAAATGGGCAAAACCCGACACCCGCACGCCCATGTCGTAGAATGTCTTGATCAGCGAGATATCCTCGCCGAGCGGATAGGCATTTTCGATCGACATATAGACGATGCGCTTGCCCGCTGCGGCGATCGGCGCGGCGTCCTTCGCCTCCAGCGCCAGCGTGAAATTGTCGGGGTCGGCCGCCACCATCGATCGGATCGACATGCCGCGCAGCAGCGCGAAATCGCGCGCCTTGCGGAAGCCCTCGACCGTCAGCGGCCCCTGCCCGGTGTAGATCGCCCAGAAGCCGCCATCCAGGCCGCCCTTCTTCATCCGCGGCAGGTCGACCTGGGTATAGTCGCTATGGACGCCATGCTCCTCGTCGATCGACCAGTCGGGCAGGTCGAGCGAGGCCGGAGTATCAAGATGGCTGTCGAGCGTGATCAGCTTCTGGTGCAGCTGATAAACCTGTTTCGACACGCCCCCCGTCGCAGATTTTGGCTGGGCCTGTGCCGCAATCGGGAGCAGCGCGACCAGCGCTGCCCCCATCAGATAAGCATTCCGCATCAGATTTCGCCCGAAATGGTGAACTGGAAGGTGCGTGGGGACAGCGGCCGGAAGGCACCGTCGCCCGTCACCGACGAGGAGATGTAGGACAGCGTGTCCTTGTCGAAGATATTGTCGACGTTGAAGCGCGCCTTGATGCTCTTCACCGGGCCGAAGCTCCAGCCGTCGCCAATATCCACATAGCCGCTGAACACGGTGTAGGCCGGCACGCTGGAGCCTGCCGTGTTGGTGAAGGTCGACCAGCGCTTCGACGTATATTTGCCGCTGATGTTGGCGACCAGCCAGCTTGCCGGCTCGATCGTGACGCCACCGCTGACGATCCACTTGGCGCTGTCGGGGATATATTTGCCGGAGGTCGCATAGGTGACCGACGCGACGATATCGTCCTGGAACTTGGCGTTGTTATAGGTGACGTTGGCGTTGGCATAGGCCAGGCCGTTGAGGAAGGCCGGCTTGTAGGTACCGCTGGCCTCCACGCCATAGGATTCGACCCGGCCGACATTCTGGTAGAAGGTTTCGGTGGTGCTGCCACCGCCTTCCTGGAAAGTGGTGATCGACTGGATGCGGTTCTTGAACTTGGTGTAATAGCCCGCGATCGAGGCGTAGAGCTGCCCCTGATTGGTGCGGAAGCCGATTTCCATATTCAGCGAGCGTTCTGCCTTGGGCTGGGGCACCAGCGCCGACGTGCCGGTACGCGTCACGGCATAGATATCGTCCATGCCCTTGGGCAGCGCCATCGTCTCGGCATAGGAGGCGAATATCTGGCTGCGTTCGTTGATCTTGAACAGCAGGCCGGCCATCGGCAGGAACATGTCGCGATAATGGGCCGTGTTATACTGCGGCCCCCAGCCTGCGACCGCCGTGCCACCCACGACGCGATAATAGTCGTCGAAATCGCGATAGCCGCCGAGGCTGTAGTCCAGCATCAGCCCCTTGAAACCGGCATCCAGAACCAGCCGGTCATCCATCAGCTTGAGCGTGTCCTTCAGGAATATCTGCAGCGTGTCGCGCTTGGACCGATAGTCGCGGCGCAGATAGACCAACTCGTCCAGATTGGGCTCGCCATCGGGGGCGCCATCCATCGTGTTGTAGCGCGCCTGGGTGCGGTGATATTTGTCGACTTCGGCCCAGATGCCGCCTTCCACGACATTATTGCCGCTTTCCCAGTGCAGCTTGGTGGTCACGCCATAGCGATCGCCGCCGACGCCCGACCGGCCATATTGCACGCCCTTGGGCGCGGTCACGTCCAGACCGGCGGCCGCCTGTGCCGTGTAGCGGCTCAGCGAGTTGCTATAGCTGTCGGGCGAGACGCCGTAGCCATTCTTGTCCTCATAATAGAGGGTCGATTCCGCCCAGACGCCGTCGGCGATACCCAGGTGGAAGGTGCCGCCATAAAGCTTGTCCTTCCGCACGTTGATCGCGAGGTTGTAGACATTGGTGTAGTTGGAATTGGAATAATAGACGCCCGCCGCCGTCGGCGCGAAGCCGGTCGTGGTGTTGGGCACATTCTCGATATAGGCGAAATCGCGACCACAGGCGCCGACCACGCTCTTCACCGTGCAATTATATTGGGCGCGGGTGATCGTCGGCGAGTCATAGTCGAAGAAGTCATTCGACACGAACTTGAAGCGCGCCCAGCTGTCGCCGCCCAGATCGGCATGAATCTGGCCTTCCCAATGTTCGCGATCGACCGAACCAGGGCCGCGCCACAGGTCGCTGTCCAGCTTGGTGCGGCTGACATAGGCCTTGAACGGGCCAACCCGGCCAGTGCTGGCGCGGATGAAGGTGCGCTTCATATTATTGTCGCCAAAGCTCTGCGACACGAACAGGCCCATTTCCTCCTGCGGGGCGATGCTGTTATATTGCACCACCGGGCCGAGGCTGGAATAGCTTGGCAGGCCGACATCGGCGGCGCCGACGGAGGCTTCCACCACGCCCAGATTTTCATTGTCGACATAGCGGAAGACAGGGCTGCCGCCGAAAGCGTCGCTGCGGCCGGTCGGGATGCCGTCGACCACGAAGCCGATCTGGTCGAGGTTGAAGGCGCGGGTCTGGACGCTGTTGCCAAATTCATAGAGGCCCAGCGCACCATCGGTCTGGACGTTGAAGCCGGGCAGTTGCTCCAGCATCTTCAGGCCCGAAATGCCCGACGGCGCCGACAGCAGCGCCTCGCGCGTGACGGCGACGACATTGTTGATCTTGTCTTCGCCGATCGCTTCCGACGATTGCGAGATACGACGACCGGTCACGGTGATCGTGCTATCCTCATCCGCCGGTGCCGCTTCCTGGGCCAGGGCGGCGGATGACAGCGCGCCGGTGCAGCAGGCAAGCAGAAGCGCAGCGCGCGAAACGCGACGGACAGACGAAATCGAAGACATAGAGGCTCCCTGTAGGCCCTGCAAAAGGGCAGTTCGCGCCAATCAGGAGCGCCCGCCCCTTCGAGCTATCGCGCCGTTCCTCCCCGGACCCTGGCCTGTCGATCATCCCTTCGGGCGACCGCAGATCATGTCATCCAATTGTCATCTGAAACGAGCCCTTTGGGAAAATCCACCACGCGCTTATGATGATTTCTCAAGCGCAACGAGGCCCCTCAAAGCATTGAGATTTCGCAATCAATGCCCGTTCCCTCGCACGCGCGCACAAAAAATCCTCCCCAGGCCTGGCCCGGGGAGGATCAAAAAATTGCATGCCCTCTTCTTTTCGAAGAAGGATCCCTCAGCGCCCCTTCCAGACGCCCGGACGCTTCTCGACGAAGGCGGTCATGCCTTCCTTCTTGTCTTGCGTCGCGGTCAGGATCTGGAACAGGCGGCGCTCGGTCAAAATGCCCTGGGCCAGGTTGGTCTCGAACGCGATATTGACCATTTCCTTGTTCACCATCGCCGCCATCGGCGGCATCGCCGCGATCGCGGCGGCGGTCTTGAGCGCATCGTCCAGCAACTCGGCCGCCGGTACGATCCGCGCGACCAGGCCAGCGCGCTCAGCCTCCTCGGCGCCCATCATCCGGCCGGTCAGGCACATCTCCATCGCCTTGGCCTTGCCCACCGCGCGGGTCAGGCGCTGCGACCCGCCCATGCCCGGCGCCACGCCCAGCTTCACCTCGGGCTGGCCGAACTTGGCGGTAT
>NZ_NOIW01000185.1:2500-5674 GCF_002708645.1 Sphingobium sp. IP1 | reverse complement strand
TCCGAGGCGGCGTGCGTGTGTGTGTTGTGATTTGGTTGCGGGAGTAGGATTTGAACCTACGACCTTCAGGTTATGAGCCTGACGAGCTACCGGGCTGCTCCATCCCGCGACACTGGGCGTTTTGGGTGCCCTGATACGCAAAAAGGGCGGCTTTGCGGGCCGCCCTATTTTGTAACATTGTGATGGGTTTTTTGATCCGTTGCTATGCGCGTGCTTCAATGCCTGGCGACGCCCTACTCTTCCAGTGCTTGAGCAATAGTACCATCGGCGCAGACTGGTTTCACGGCCGAGTTCGGGATGGGATCGGGTGGGTCACAGACGCTATGGTCACCAAGCAATGAAGCAGGCGCATAACTGCGGGTTTTTAATCGATACCGTGCACTATTCACTTTCACTTGGGAAAGTGAACAACAAGAGCTTGTGTGTATGTTCGTATATCTGGGCTGGCTTAACGACCACATCGTGGACAGTTCCCAGAACTGTCGTTGATGGTGGGACTCTTAAGCGCGAACAGAGCAATTAGGACTGGTTAGCTCCATGCGTTACCGCACTTCCACATCCAGCCTATCAACGTCGTGGTCTACGACGGCTCGATGAAATCTTATCTTGAGGGAGGCTTCCCGCTTAGATGCTTTCAGCGGTTATCCCGTCCATACATAGCTACCCTGCTGCGCCACTGGCGTGACGACAGGTACACCAGAGGTATGTTCAACCCGGTCCTCTCGTACTAGGGTCAACTCCTCTCAAATTTCGACGCCCACGGCAGATAGGGACCAAACTGTCTCGCGACGTTCTGAACCCAGCTCACGTACCACTTTAATTGGCGAACAGCCAAACCCTTGGGACCTGCTCCAGCCCCAGGATGTGATGAGCCGACATCGAGGTGCCAAACGATTCCGTCGATATGAGCTCTTGGGAATCATCAGCCTGTTATCCCCGGCGTACCTTTTATCCGTTGAGCGATGGCCCTTCCACGAGGGACCACCGGATCACTATGACCGACTTTCGTCTCTGCTCGACTTGTCAGTCTCGCAGTCAGGCGGGCTTATGCCATTGCACTCTAACAGACGGTTTCCAACCGTCCTGAGCCCACCATCGCGCGCCTCCGTTACTCTTTAGGAGGCGACCGCCCCAGTCAAACTACCCGCCACAGAGGGTCCCTGCACCGGATAACGGTGCGAGGTTAGACATCAGAAAACAACAGGGTGGTATTTCACCTATGGCTCCACATCAACTGGCGTCAATGCTTCAAAGCCTCCCACCTATGCTACACAGTTCTTTCCTAATGCCACTCTGAAGCTGCAGTAAAGGTGCACGGGGTCTTTCCGTCTAACCGCGGGTACTCCGCATCTTCACGGAGAATTCAATTTCGCTGAGCATATCCTGGAGACAGTGGGGAAGTCGTTACGCCATTCGTGCAGGTCGGAACTTACCCGACAAGGAATTTCGCTACCTTAGGACCGTTATAGTTACGGCCGCCGTTTACCTGGGCTTCAATTCAGAGCTTGCACTCCTCCTCTTAACCTTCAGGCACCGGGCAGGCGTCAGGCCCTATACGTCGTCTTGAAGCCGACTTAGCAGAGCCCTGTGTTTTTGCTAAACAGTCGCTACCCCCTGGCCTGTGCCCCCCATCAAAAGTTGCCTTAAGATGGGGCCTCCTTCTTCCGAAGGTACGGAGGCAATTTGCCGAGTTCCTTCAGGATACTTCTCTCAAACGCCTTGGTATACTCTACCATTCCACCTGTGTCGGTTTAGGGTACGGTCTATACGGTGGGGCTATTTCCTGGGACCCCTTCACTGCCCGGAGCAATCCAATAAGCCCGAACAATTTACGGCATCCGTCACACACCACCAGGCCCACGAATATTAACGTGGTTCCCATCGACTACCCCCTTCGGGCTCGTCTTAGGGGCCGGCTTACCCTGCTCAGATTAGCTTTAAGCAGGAACCCTTGGAATTTCGGCGAGAGGGCATCTCACCCTCTTAATCGCTACTCATGTCTGCATTCGCACTTCCGATACCTCCACGGTCGGTTACCCTTCCGCTTCAACGGCCTACGGAACGCTCCGCTACCGCTCAGTCAAAGACTGAACCCTAAGCTTCGGTGCATCACTTTAGCCCCGTTACATCTTCGCCGCAGGATCTCTTATTTAGACCAGTGAGCTGTTACGCTTTCTTTAAAGGATGGCTGCTTCTAAGCCAACCTCCTGGTTGTTTTGGAAATCCCACATGCTTTCCCACTTAGTGATGACTTGGGGACCTTAGCTGTAGGTTAGGGCTGTTTCCCTTTTGACGACGGACCTTAGCACCCGCCGTCTGTCTGCCGAACTAGACTCGTTGGTATTCGGAGTTTGGTTAGAATTGGTAGATCTCGCGACCCCCGCATCCATCCAGTGCTCTACCCCCAACGGCAAATATTCGACGCTCTACCTCAATAGATTTCGCGGAGAACCAGCTATTTCCCGGCTTGATTGGCCTTTCACCCCTAAGCACAACTCATCCGACAATTTTTCAACATTGAACGGTTCGGTCCTCCAGTGCGTGTTACCGCACCTTCAACCTGGTCATGCATAGATCGCCGGGTTTCGGGTCTAATGCATCAAACTATGGCGCCCTATTCAGACTCGCTTTCGCTGCGCCTACACCTAACGGCTTAAGCTTGCTTGATACACTAAGTCACAGACCCATTATGCAAGAGGTACGCGGTCAGGTCTCAAGGACCCTCCCACTGCTTGTAGGCATCCGGTTTCAGGTACTGTTTCACTCCCCTCATCGGGGTGCTTTTCACCTTTCCCTCACGGTACTGGTTCACTATCGGTCATGTACGAGTATTTAGGCTTGGAGGGTGGTCCCCCCATGTTCAGACAGAGTTTCACGTGCTCCGCCCTACTCAAGTCCTGATGTTTCATTTTCGCATACGGGGCTGTCACCCGCTATGGCCGAACTTTCCAGATCGTTCTGCTAATTAAACATCAGGCACTGGCCTGGTCCGCGTTCGCTCGCCACTACTAACGGAATCTCGGTTGATGTCTTTTCCTCCGGGTACTGAGATGTTTCAGTTCTCCGGGTTCGCTTCACCAAAGCCTATTTTATTCAGCTTAGTGATACCTCTCCCATTTAACTACGCGCCTGGAAAACCAAGAACGGAATTAAATGGTGAAGGTGGGTTGTCCC
>NZ_NOIW01000184.1:0-5675 GCF_002708645.1 Sphingobium sp. IP1 | reverse complement strand
GATGCTGGCGGGCGGCGTGTTGCTGCTGGCGGCGCGCGATTTTCTCTGCGCCAGCAAGGGAGGGCGGGCATGAACGTCGAACGCCCGATGGAAAGCATCCGCCTTGCCGGTGCGCGCATGCTGATGTGGCTATTCTGGCTGAATGTGCCGGCGCTCATGCTGATCGGTTGGCTGCTCAACTCTCCTGACGCGGAAGTAGGCGCGCTGGCGGCTGCGCTGCTGGCGCTGCTTCCGACCATCATGGTGCGGCGGCGCGACATTTCGGCGCCGGCGCGCATGACGCTGGCGGTGACATCGGTGGCGATCCCGGCGCTCTATGTCTTCCTGCTGCGCGGTCATGGCTGGCAGATGGACATGCATATGGGCTTTTTCGCGGCGCTGGCGGCGCAGACCGTGCTGCTCGATCGGCGGGCGCTACTGGTGGCGGCCGGCGTGACGGCGCTCCATCATCTGATCCTCAATTATAGCTATCCCGCCTGGGTGTTCGCCAGCGAGGGCGATCTGCCGCGCGTGCTGGTGCATGCGCTGATCGTGGTGATCCAGACCCTGATGCTGTGGTGGATCGTGTCGCTGCTCACCCAGACCATCCGCCTGCAGACCGAGGAGCGGCAGCGGAGCGAAGGTCTGCGCAAGGAAGCCGATGCGGCAAAGGAGCGGGCGGAAGTTGCGCTGGCCGAACTGGAGCGGGCGCAGACAATTGCCACCCGACAGCGCGCGATCGAGGAAGCGGCGCGGCGGGCCGAAGAGGCAAGCGAGCGGCGCCGGCTGGTGGCCGATGCGCTGGAGGCGCGGTTGGGCGCGGTGGTTGGCGATCTGGGCCAATTGGCCGGGCAATTGTCGGCCAGCAAGCAATGGCTGTTCGATCTGCTCGATCGCACGACCCAGCGCTCGGCCGAATTGCGCAAGGCCCATGCCCGCGCCGATGGCGATGTCCGCGCGGTGGCGCAGGATACGGAAAAGCTGGCCATTTCGATCAATGGCGTGGGCGGTAGCGCCAGCCACACCCGCGACAATGCGCTGCGCGGCGCGATGGCGACCCGTGCGCTGACGCCGGAGGTCGACATGCTGTCGGCGACGGTCGATTCCGCCAGTTCGATCGTCGCGCTGATTGCTCAGATCGCGGCGCAGAGCCGGACCCTGTCGCTCAATGCCGGGATCGAGGCGGCACGGAGCGGCAGCGAGGTGCGCGGCTTTGCCGTCGTGGCATCGGAGATGAAGAGCCTGGCCGCGCAGACGGCCGAGGCGACCCGCCAGATCGACATCTATCTGCAGGATATTCGCCGTGCGGCCGACAGCGTGTCGGGCGCGATCGATGTCGCGACCCAATCGGCGGATACCATCGACCGGTCGACTGCCGGCATCGTCGATGATGTAGCGGAACAGATACGCGCCACCGGCGAGATCGCGGCCGCGACCGAGGAGATGGCGCGCCATATCGCCGAAGCGGCGTCCCAGGCCGAAGCGCTGAGCCTGGCGCTGGCGGAGGCGCAATCGGCCATGGGCGAAACCGATGCGGCGGCCACCGCCTTGTCAAGCCGTTCGCAGGAATTGCAGGAAACGGTGCGTAACGTGCTGGAGGAACTGCGCGCCGCTTAGCGCTGGGGCGGGTCGCCGGGGAAATTCGCCTTCAGGAAATCGAGCACCAGCCTGGCGCGGGCGGGCAGGCGCTTCAGCGCGGGATGCACCGCCAATATGTCGATCGGGTCGATCTGGCTGGCGGGGAGGACGCGCATGAGGCGCCCCGCCTCCAGATCGTCCGCCACCCGCACGGCGGGCAGCATCGCGATGCCGAGGCCGGCGAGCGCGGCGCGATGCACCGCCTCGCTATTGTCGCTGCGGAACGGGCCGCTGATCAACTGGTCGCGGCCGTCAACCGTCCATTTGGCCGGCAGGTCGCCATAGCCATAGGCGATGCAGCGATGGCTCGGCAGATCGTCCGCGCTGGCGGGCAGGCCATGGCGCGCGACATAGTCGGGATGGGCGACCAACATGCGGGGCAGGGCGCCCAGCCGATGCACGACCAGCATATCGTCCCCGACCGGGCCGACGCGCAGCGCCAGGTCGAGCCGGTCCTGGACCAGATCGCGCTGCCAGTCGGTCATCGCCATGTCGATCCGCAGGCCGGGATGCTGATCGCTGAGCAGGCTGAGCAGGCCCAGATAATAGAGGCCCAGCGCGGTCGTGACGCCGATCCGCACCGTGCCGCTGACATCGCCCTGGACCGGGCGCAATTCCTGTTCGGCCACTTCCAGCGCGTCGACCAGCGTGCGGGCATGGACCAGCAATTGGTCGGCTTCCGGCGTCGGGACCAGCCGGCGCGTGGTGCGGTGAAACAGCACGGTGCCAAAATGGGCTTCCACCTGATCGAGCCGTCGCGCTATGGTGGTGTGGCTCGCATGCATCTCGGCAGCGACGCGCGTGAAACTGGGCTTTTCGCAGAGCCGTATGAAGGTGCGGATCGAAAGAAGCAGGTCGCTCATTTGAACATGTCCTGCACAGATATTGTGCCGGGAATCCCTATTGTGCGGAGAACGGAAAAGCCAGACCTAAGCGCCGGCGCAGGGACGCCAGTCAGACATTTAATGGAGACGAGAGGATGGCATCGGATCGTATCGGTCATGCAGGGTTTGCGGCAAAGAGGCGCAGCGCGCAGGACGCCGCAGCCCTGATTGCCGACGGCATGACCGTGGGCATGAGCGGCTTTACCGGATCGGGCTATCCCAAGGCTGTCCCTCTGGCGCTCGCCGACCGAATCACAGCCGCCCATTCGGCCGGCGATCCGTTCCGGGTGAAGGTGTGGACCGGCGCATCGACCGGGCCGGAACTGGACGGCGCGCTCGCCAAGGCCGACGGCGTGGAATTTCGTCTTCCCTATAATAGCGATCCGATTGCCCGCGAGCGGATCAACCGCGGCGAGATGCAATATTTCGACATGCATCTGAGCCAGGTCGCGCCGATGGCGTGGCAGGGCTTTTTGGGCGAACTGGATGTCGCCGTGGTCGAAGTGACCGGCATCACGCCCGACGGCCTGCTGATCCCGTCCGCTTCGGTCGGCAACAACAAGACCTGGCTCGATCGTGCCAAGGGCATCATCCTGGAGGTCAATAGCTGGCAGAATGCCGCGCTCGAAGGGATGCACGACATCTACTACGGCACCGCGTTGCCGCCGAGCCGCGTGCCGATCCCGCTGACCCGCGCGGACGATCGCATCGGCGAACCCTATTTCAGGGTCGATCCCGCCAAGGTGCTGGCGGTGGTCGAAACCGACTCGCCCGATCGCAACGCGCCCTTCACCCCGCCCGATGACAGTGCGCGGGCGATCGCCGGCCATCTGCTCGAATTCCTGGGCCATGAAGTGAAGATGGGCCGCATCCCGGCGTCGCTGCTGCCGCTCCAGTCGGGCGTCGGCAATATCGCCAATGCCGTGCTGACCGGCCTGATCGACGCGCCGTTCGACAATATGGTCTCCTATACGGAGGTCATTCAGGACGGCATGCTCGACCTGCTGGAATCCGGCAAGCTGCGCATGGCGAGCGCCACCGCCTTCTCGCTCAGTCCCGAGGCGGCGGCGCGGCTCAATGCCGACATGGCGCGCTTCCGCAACAAGATGATCCTGCGCCCGCAGGAAATCAGCAACCATCCCGAACTGGTACGCCGCCTGGGCTGCATCGCCATGAACGGCCTCATCGAGGCGGACATCTATGGCAATGTGAACTCCACCCATGTCATGGGATCGCGCATCCAGAACGGCATCGGCGGGTCGGGCGACTTCGCCCGCAACGCCTATCTGTCGATCTTCATGACGCCCTCGACCGCCAAGCAGGGCAAGATTTCGGCGATCGTGCCGCATGCCAGCCATGTCGACCATATCAACCAGGATGTGCAGGTGATCGTCACCGAACAGGGGCTGGCCGACCTGCGCGGGCTGGCGCCGCGCCAGCGGGCCGAACTGATCATCAACAATTGCGCCCATCCCGATTATCGCCCGATGCTGAAGGATTATTTCAGGCGGGCGATGCAGGGCAGCTATGGCCTGCAGTCGCCGATGCTGCCGGCCGAGGCCTTCGCCTGGCACCAGCGCTTCATCGATACCGGCACGATGATGCCGGGCTGATCATCAATGGCCCGGCGCAGCCTGACCTGCGCCGGGGCACTGATCATTGCTGTTCGATTGCCGCTTTCCGACATATTCCCGCTGAGGGAACCGGGAGCCATGCCGTCCGCTTGACCTGCATCTTTGCAGCACGGACCCATCATGGATTTCCTGACGACCGACTTTCTCGACAAGCCCATCTGGATGTGGGCGCTCTTCCTGACGATCATCATCGCGCTGCTGGCGCTGGATCTGGGCGTGCTGCATCGCAAGCAGCGCGAGATCGGCGTGCGCGAGAGCGTGAAGCTGGCGGGTTTCTACATCGCCATTGGCCTGGCCTTTGGCGGCTGGATCGCCTGGCAGATGGGGCAGGAGGCGGCGGTCGCCTATCTGACCGGTTTCGTCGTCGAAAAATCGCTGGCGCTCGACAATGTCTTCGTCATCGCGATGATCTTCTCCTTCTTCCATGTGCCGCGCCGCTATCAGCATGAGGTGCTGTTCTGGGGCATCATTGGCGTCATTGTCCTGCGCGCGATCATGATCGGGCTGGGCGCGGCGCTGGTCCAGAATGTCTCCTGGGCGCTCTATTTCTTCGCGGCGATCCTGATCTTCACCGGCATCCGCATGCTGTGGACGGTGGGCAAGGAACAGACGATGGAGGGGAACCGGCTGCTCGGCTTCCTGCGCCGTCACATGCGCGTGACCGACCGGGTGGAGGGCGATCATTTCTTCGTGCGCCAGCCGGCCGAACCGGGCGGCAAGCCGCTGCTCCATGCGACGCCGCTGTTCCTGGCGTTGGTGATGATCGAGATTGCCGACGTCATCTTCGCGGTGGATTCTGTGCCGGCGATCTTCGCCATCACCACCGATCCCTATCTGGTCTATACCTCCAATATCTTCGCGATCCTGGGGCTGCGTGCGCTCTATTTCGCGCTGGCGGCGGCGGTCCACCGCTTCCATTATCTCAAATATGCGCTGTCGGTGGTGCTGATCTTCATCGGCGCCAAGATCTTCCTGGCCGATGCGCTGGGGCTGGAGAAGATCCCGCCGCTCTTTTCCCTGCTGGTGACGGCCGGGGTATTGGGCGCGGGTATCGGCCTGTCGCTGTGGCGCACCCGTGGCGAGGCGCAGCCGCAACATTAGATTTGGCACGAATGCCGGATCGTCGATAGGAAGGCGCCATGCCCGTCCTCATCACATCCGGCATCGTCTGCGCGCTGCGCGCCCATGGCGAACATGGCGCGGTCGCGCGGCTGCTGACGTCCGACCATGGGCTGGTCGCGGGCTATGTGCGCGGCGGGCGATCGCGGGCGCTGCGCCCGGTGCTGCTGCCGGGCAATGCGGTGAAGGCCGAGTTTCGCGCCCGTACCGAGGATCAGCTGGCCAGCCTGACCGTCGAGCTGGAGCATAGTCGTGCGCCCCTGCTGGGCGAGCCATTGCCGGCGGCGGCGATCGACTGGGCCTGCGCATTGACGGCGGCCGCTTTGCCGGAGGGAACGCCCTATCCGACGCTCTACGAAGCGTTCGATGGCGTGCTTGGCGCGGTCGAGGCGGCGCCGGCGGCAATGGCTCGCCCAGCAGG
>NZ_NOIW01000183.1:0-5860 GCF_002708645.1 Sphingobium sp. IP1 | reverse complement strand
GGCCCACGCGGGCACCTAACCCACATCTGACCCTGCCGACGAAAAGCGTGGCGCGCCGCGCTCGCCGCGCCGGCCGATCGCCAGGCGCTGGCCGCCTCGGACGCCGATCTGGGCTGGCCGCACATGGTCCAGTCGTTCGAGCCGATCGCCGGCCTGTCGCTGTCGGACGGCAGCCACCCGCACCTCACCATGTTGCTGCGCCGCGCCGCGGCCGACGCCGCCTTCTCCACCTCACGCGCCAAGGGCCATTATCAGCGGGTGCGCCCGTTCGTGGAGCATGACGGCAATACCTGCCGCCCGCAGGACGAGCCGATGCTGCGCAAGGACGGCTCCTATCCGTCGGGCCATACCGCGATCGGCTGGATGCTGGCGCTGGTCCTGACCGACGTCATGCCCGACAAGCAGGATGCGCTGCTCAAGCGCGGCTATGAATTTGGCGAGAGCCGGGTCATCTGTCGCGCCCATTGGCTGAGCGACACGCTGGCCGGCCGGGTCGTGGCATCGGCCACCTATGCGCGGTTGCAGTCCGATCCGGTGTTCCGTGCCCAGCGCGAACTGGCGCGGCAGGAATTGGCTGCGTCCCACTGATCCAGCCGCTTTGCCTTTGGCGCGGAAGCCGCTAAAGCCGCGCTCCATGAGCGACGCTGCAGCAAAACCCGCCCCCAAGGACTGGATTCTCGGCATTCATGCCTATGTGCCCGGCAAGTCGGCCGCCGATGACGGCCGGCCGCTGATCAAGCTGTCCGCCAATGAAAATCCGCTGGGCACCGGCGCGGCCGCGCGCGCGGCGCTGGTGGCGGCGACGGCGGACCTGGCCACCTATCCCGATCCCGGCGCGGCCAAGCTGCGCGAGGCGATCGGCGCGGTTCATGGGCTTGATCCGGCGCGGATCATCTATGGCACCGGGTCAGACGAACTACTGCATATCGCCGCCAGCGCCTATGCCGGGCCGGGCGACGAGGTGCTTTATGTGCGCTACGGCTTTTCGGTCTATGACATCGCCGCCCGCCGCGTCGGCGCGACGCCGATCGAGGCGCCCGACGCCGATTATGCCACCGATGTCGACGCGCTGCTGGCGGCGGTGACGGAGAAGACCAAGGTCGTCCTCCTTGCCAATCCCAACAATCCCACCGGCACCATGACCAGCCGGGAGGAGATTGCGCGACTGCATGCCGGGCTGCGCCCCGACATCTTGTTCGTGCTGGACCAGGCCTATGCCGAATATCTGGACGCGGACGAGGATGATGCGGGGCTGGAACTGGCAAAGACCGCGTCCAACGTGTTCGTCACCCGCACCTTCTCGAAAATCTATGGCCTGGCCGCTGAGCGGATCGGCTGGGGCTATGCCAGTCAAGATGTGATCGACATCCTCCACCGCATCCGCGCGCCGTTCAACGTGACCACTGCCGGCCAGGCCGCTGCGGTCGCCGCGATCCAGGATAATGAATGGGTCGAGGCGAGCCGCGCCCATAATGCGCAATGGCGCGAATGGCTGGCGGGCGAGATCGCGTCCCTCTCCAACCATGGCCTGCGCGCGGTGCCGAGCCGCACCAATTTCCTGCTGATCCTGTTCGACGGCAAGCTGACCGCCGAGGCAGCGATGAAGGGACTGTGGGACGAAGGCTATGCCACCCGCTGGCTGCCCGGCCAGGGCCTGCCCAACGGCCTGCGCATCACCATCGGCACCGAGGAACAGACCCGCGCCGTCGCCGCCAAGCTGCGCGCCATGGCGGAGGCGGCCTGACGCGATGCTGCCCTTTTCCCGTGTCACCATCATCGGCCTTGGCCTGATCGGATCCTCGCTGGCGCGGGCGATCCGCGAATATATGCCGACCGTCCGCGTCACCGGCCATGATGCCGACCCCGCCGTGCGCGAAACCGCCCGCCGCATCGACCTGTGCGACGACATCACCGATACGGCCGGCGCATCCGTTACCGATGCCGAACTGGTGATATTGTGCGTGCCGGTGCGCGCCATGGGCGCGGCGGCAGCGGAGATTGCCGACGAACTGCCGGCCGACGCGATCATCAGCGATGTGGGATCGTGCAAGGCGGATGTGCTGGCGCAGCTGAACGCCGCTTTGCCCGGCCGCATCATCATCCCGGCGCACCCGGTGGCCGGGACCGAAAATAGCGGGCCGGAAGCGGGCTTTGCTACCCTGTTCAAGGGGCGCTGGTCGATCGTCACCCCGCCCGCCGATGCCGATCCCGCGGCCGTCGAGCGGGTGTCGGAACTGTGGCGCCGGGTCGGCGCCGATGTCGAGACGATGGACCCGGCGCATCATGACCTGGTGCTGGCGGTGACCAGCCATTTGCCACATCTGATCGCCTATACCATCGTCGGCACCGCCAGCGACCTGGAGAATGTCACCCAAAGCGAGGTGATCAAATATTCGGCCGGCGGCTTCCGCGACTTCACCCGCATTGCCGCGTCGGACCCGACCATGTGGCGCGACGTGTTCCTGGCGAACAAGGACGCGGTGCTGGAAATGCTGCAGCGTTTTTCGGAGGATCTGTCAGCCTTGCAGCGGGCGATCCGCTGGAATGACGGTGACACGCTGTTCAACCTGTTCACCCGCACCCGCGCCATCCGCCGGTCGATCATCGAACAGGGCCAGGACGACGCCAAGCCCGACTTCGGCCGGTCTCACTGACCGATAAGGGCTGAAGCCGGGTTGAGCGCGTTGATCGCGGCGTGGACGCGCACCTCGGCCTCCTTACGGTCGAGGCCGGTGGGGACGATTTCGCCCACCTTGTAGGTGATGATGCCGGGGCGCTTGAGGAACTTGCCGCGCGGCGAGACGACGCCGCTGTCGATCGCGATCGGCACCACCGGCAGGCCGAGCAGGCTGTAGAGACCGGCAAAGCCGGACTTCAGCGGCGGCGCTTCACCGTGCGGCACGCGCGTTCCTTCGGGGAACAGGCAGACTGCCCGCCCCTGCGCCACGGCGTCCTTGGCGGAAGCGCGCAGGCTGCGCAGCGCACTGGCGCCGGCAGTCCGCTCGATCGGAATCAGGCCATAGCGCCGGGCGATGCCGCCCCAGAAGGGAATATCGAGCAATTCGCGTTTCGCGCCGATCACTGGCCGGTCGAACAGGCAGAGCAGGTCGATCGTCTCGAACATCGATTCATGCTTGATGATGTAGAGATAGGGACCGATCGGCAGGTCGCCATCGACCACGATCCGCTGCCCCAAAATCCAGCGCACGCAGAGGCGATGAAAGCGGCTCCAGCCGGTCGCCGCCGACTGGACATGCGCGGGCTTGAACATCCCGCCGATGACAGCCGCCAGCACGAAGAAGGCGGTGCCGACATAGAAGGCCAGCATGAAGATGAGCGAGCGAAGGGCAATGAACAGGGTCATGGATCAGATACCAAAGAGCGCGGCCACGCGGCGCGCGAGATATTTATTATATTCCCGCACCAATATGGTGAGGCTGGGACGGCTGGGCACTGCGTCATAGACGAGGTTGATCCGGCCCGGAAGCGCCTGGCGCAGTTCGAGCGCGGAACGGCGCATATGCCAGTCGGTGGTGATGAGGCGGACGCTCTTATAATCGCGCCGTTCCAGCCAGCGGGCCGTCTCGATCGCGTTGGAGCGGGTGTCGATCGCCTCGCGCCCCAGGGTGATGCAGCAGGTGAAGAGCGACAGCCGCGTCTTATATTCGGCCGCCAGTTCGACCGGGCGGACCGAGCGGTCGACGCCCGAAATCAGCATGCGCTTGGCCGCGCCCTCCTCCAGCAGGGCCAGCCCGCGGTCGATCCGGCCGGCGCCGCCGGTCAGCACGACGATCGCGTCGGTCTGTCGACCGTCGAGCGGCTGGGGCAGGAACATCGCGAACCAGGCAAAGCCCAGCATCCAGCCGAGCAATGTAACGGCGATCAGGCGGACGATCATAGCGAGCGTCCGAGCGCGCGCAGCACGGTCCAGCGGCCGGTGAGCGTCGACAGGAGAATGCCGGCAATCGGCAGCGCCGCGAGCAGCGCCCAGCTGGTCCAGGGCAAGGCGACGGCGCCCATCAGCTGCGATCCGGTGGCCGACAGGCGTGCGCCGATCAGCAGGATCACCAGCACGGCGAAGGAAAAGCCCAATGCACCGCCCATGGTGGCGTCGAGCGCGATCCGACGCTGGAACAGGCGAGCGATCTGCACGTCGGTCGCGCCCATCAGGTGCAGCACCTCGATCGTGGTGCGATGGCTGTCATGCGCGCCGCGGGCGGCCAGCACGACGACGGCGCCGGTGGCGAGCCCCATCAGCAGAACCAGCCCACCCGACAGCCAGCCCAGCGCGGTGAGCAGGCCGGCGAGCGGCGCGAGGAAGGCGGCATGGGGTTCGACCCGCAGGCTGGGCGACAGGGCAGCGAGCGACCGACGCAACCGGTCGACCTTGGCCGCCGCATTGCCCGGCGTCAGGCTGACGTCGATCAGCGCCGGGATCGGCAAGTCGCCGCTGGTCACATCGGCGCCGAGCCAGGGACGCAGTTGCTGCGCCAGCGTCGCGGCCGGGACCGGCGCGACCTGGCGCACATCGCGATTGCCGCGCAACGCCTGTTGCACGCGGGCGGAGAGACGGTCGCGCTGCTGCGCATCGGCCTCCACCACCTGAACCGTGGCGCGGCCGGCAAGATCGGCGCTCATCGCACGGACGGCAGTGCCAAGGCCAAGGCCCGCAGCGGCGGCCAGCACGGTCAGGAACATCATGATCGCGATGATCCAGGGCATCGGCCCCGCCACCCGGCCGGCGGGCAGCAGGCGATGGCGCGCGGCCGCGGCGCTGCGACGATTGCCCCCGGCCATCAGGCGCCACCCTGCGGTCGGGGCGGATAGCGCAGCGCACCGGTGGGATCGGCCAGCCGGCCCTTGTCCAGCCGCATCATCTGCGCGCTCGCGACCTGGGCCATCAGCGGCAGATCATGGGTGGCGACGACGATGGTGGTGCCGAGGCGATTGAGCGCTTCGAACAGGGTCATCAGGCGGCGGGCCATGTCCGCGTCGACGTTACCGGTCGGTTCGTCGGCGACCAGAATCTCCGGCCGGCCGATCACCGCACGGGCGATGGCGACGCGCTGCTGCTCCCCGCCCGACAGGGTCGCGGGTCGCGCCTGACCGCGATCGCCCAACCCCACCCAGTTCAGCATTTCGCTGACCGGCGCGTCGATCTCGCTTTCCTCCATGCCCGCGACCCGCAGCGGCAGGGCGATATTGTCATAGGCGGACAGATGCGGGACGAGGCGGAAATCCTGGAACACGACGCCGATACGGCGGCGAAAGCCGGGCAGGCGCTTGCGGGGGAGCGTCACCACATCCTCGCCGAACAGGCGGATCACGCCGCGACTGGGCCGCTGGGCGAGATAAAGGAGCTTCAGCAGGGATGTCTTGCCCGCGCCCGAGCTGCCGGTGAGGAAATAAAAATCGCCGCTGTTGAGCGAGAAGCTGACGTCGGACAGGGTCTCGCTGTCCAGACCATAGCGCAGGCCGACATTTTCGAACTGGACGATGGCCGACATAAGTGACGTGTGGCGCCGATGCGCTCCCTGCTTCCCCGAAGCCCTGCCATGGCACAGGCGGCGGGGACGCGTAAAGGGCAGGCCGACAAACTATCCCGCGCAATGCCGCGAGTCGCGCCCATGAGCTGGTCTGTGTTTCAGACTCTTGCCCTAGAGTCCCTGCCATGCCTATGAAGCAGAATGATCCTGGTGTGCCCCAATTGCGCGACGCGCTACATCGTGCCCGACACCGCCGTCGGCCCGGACGGACGCCAGGTGCGGTGCGCCGCCTGCAAGCATAGCTGGTCCCAGGAAGGCCCCGCGCCCGGGGCGGGCGGAGGGGTGAGCGCGGCGGACGCGCGCGCCCGGTATGC
>NZ_NOIW01000182.1:0-5915 GCF_002708645.1 Sphingobium sp. IP1 | reverse complement strand
CGCAGCGCGGATCCCAACTGGAAGCTCAGCGAAACCGACGAGGCAGCGTGAGCCTGCGTCATTCGGGGGGAGCGCTGCTTGCAGCGCTGATGCTGTCCGCCTGCGCGGGTGGCGTCATTCCGCCATCGGCCGGCGGCCCTGCGCCAAGCCGGCCGAGCGGTAGCGGCGAAGGCGCGACCCGGCCGGTCCCGGCCACGCCCCGCCCCACCCTGCCGCCGAAACTGCCGACCGTATCGCTGGACGACCTGTCCACGGATCAAGCCAATGCCGCCGGCCTGGGCGTCACGCCCGGCCCCGACATTGCCAGCCTGATCCCGTCCGGTGAGCGCGCCCGCGCCGCCCTGCAGGCCTTTCGCATTTCCTGCCCGACGCTGATGAAGCGCACCGACCAGAGCGGCCTGACGCGCGGATCGGACTGGAACAGCGCCTGCAGCGCGGCGTCGAGCTGGCCCGAAGCCACCGCGGCCGAGTTTTTCTCCCGCTATTTCGAGGCGGTGCAGGTGGGCGAGGGCAAGGCCTTCGTCACCGGCTATTATGAGCCCGAAATCGCCGGGTCGCGAACCCGCCAGCCCGGCTATCAGGTGCCGATCTATCGCCGCCCGGCAGAACTGATCGACGTCAACCTTGGCCTGTTCAGCGACAGCCTGAAGGGCCGCACCATTCGCGGCAAGGTGCAGGGCAGCAATTTCGTGCCATTCGACGAGCGATCGCAGATCGTCGGCGGATCGCTCGCCGGGCGCGGGCTGGAACTGGCCTGGGCGGCGGACCCGGTCGAATTCTTCTTCCTGCAGGTCCAGGGCAGTGGTCGGCTGACCCTGCCCGACGGCGGGCTGATGCGCATCGGCTATGACGGGCAGAATGGGCGCGACTATACCGGCATCGGCAAGCTGATGAAGGATCGCGGCCTGATCCAGGCCGGGTCGATGCAGGACATCATGCAATATCTGCGCGCCCACCCCGCCGAGGGCGCCGCGATCATGAACGAGAATAAGAGCTTCGTCTTCTTCCGTGAATTGACCGGCGCGGGACCGATCGGCGCGCTGGGCGTACCGGTGACGGCCGAGGCGACGGTGGCGGCCGACCCCAAATATATTCCGCTGGGTGCCCCTGTCCTGCTGTCGCTCGACCGGGCCGAACCCAATGGCATCTGGATCGCCCAGGATACCGGCGGCGCGATCAAGGGCGCCAACCGGTTCGACAGTTTCTGGGGCGCGGGCGCCCGCGCGCGCGGCATTGCCGGCGGCATGTCAGCCCGCGGCAGTGCCTTGATATTGCTGCCGATCGGGTCAGCCGCACGGCTGGCGCGCCCGTGATCGCGCGCCATGCGACGCCGGACCCTATCTTCTGAAGAGCAGGCGCTCTGGGGCGCATTGACGCGTTCGGTCCGGCCGCTGCGGCCGGGGATGATGCGCCCGCCCCTGCCCGTTGTCGCCCCGGCGCCGACCCCGGAAACAAGGTTAACGCCGCAGCCTGCCAAGGCGGTGCCGATCACCCCCGCCCGAACGCCAGCGGCCGTGCTCGACACTGGCTGGGAAAAGCGAATCCGTAGCGGCAACATCGCCCCCGACATGTCGATCGACCTGCACGGCCATAATCTGGCCGGCGCCCATGTCAGGCTTAATCAGGCGCTGGCGGCGGCGCTGGCCCGCGATGTGCGGGTGCTGCTGGTCGTGACCGGCAAGCCGCCAAAAGCCAGCAGCCACCGGGATTCGAGCCGGCGCGGCGCGATCCGGGGCGAGATCGGCCATTGGCTGGAAACCAGCCCCTATGCCGATCGCATCGCCAGCGTGCGCATCGCCCATCCCCGCCATGGCGGCGACGGCGCCATCTACCTGATCCTGCGCCGCAAAAAATGACGCAATTTGCGCAGCCACTGACCTTTTCTTAACCACTGTCCTTCATATCCGCCTGATCCAGCAGCACCGATTATCGGGAGCTTTGAGCAGGCAGGGAGGCACATGCAGGGCGTGACAGTGAAAAGCCGCGCTGCTGCCTTTGCCTGTGCGGCCGGCGCGCTCGTCTTCATCCTGTCGCTGCTATTGGGCCATGGCGCGGCCGACGATCTGGTCGATGTCGGCCGATCCCTGATCATCGCGATCCTGTGCGGCACGATGAGTTGGGCATCGGCCCAGCGCACCATCGCCGCTACTGCAAGCGCCATCGATACCGCGACCGAGCGGCTGCTGGCCGCCGCCCATGGCGATCTTCATTCCCATGTCCCCGCCGAGATCGGCCTGGAACTGCCCGACCTGTCGGTGGCGATGGAAAGCCTGTTCAGCCAGGTCCGCACCAATCTGGACCATGTCCAGACGCTGGCACTGTTCGACCAGGTGACCGGCCTTGCCAACCGCACCAGCTTCTGTCGGCAGGTCGAACGCCTGCTCGTCGAACGTTGCGGCTCAGGACCGGCAGCCTTGTTCTTCATCGACCTGGACGGCTTCAAGGCGGTCAACGATACGCTGGGCCATGCGGCCGGCGATCAGTTGCTGGCGCGGGTGGCAGGCCGCCTGCGGGAAGTGGTGATGGCGCAGGTCAGCGCAGGCCTGGGCGACGCCGTGATCGGCCGCCTGGCCGGCGACGAGTTCACCATGTTCTTCCCCACCCTGCCCAATCGCGATGCGGCCTCACGCATCGCGCGTGCCATCCAGTTCGCGCTGGGCGAGCGATTCGAACTGGGCAGCCAGCATGTCGACCTGGGCGCATCGATCGGCATCGCCTGCTATCCCGACCATGGCGACAGCCTGTCCGCGCTGCTGCGATCGGCCGACATCGCCATGTATCATGCCAAGCATGAAGGCCGGGGCCGCGCCGAGATGTTCACCGCCGAACTGGCACTGGAGGCGGCGGACCGGGCCGAACTGGAACGCGACCTGTTGTTGGGGCTGGAGCGCGACGAATTCCTGCTGGAATTTCAGCCACAGATCGAGATGAGCCATGGCGGGGTGGCGCAGGCGGTCACGGCCGAGGCGCTCGTGCGCTGGGTCCATCCCGAACGCGCGCTGATCATGCCCGGCGCCTTCGTGCCGGTTGCGGAGGAAAGCGGCATGATCGTCGCGCTGGGCGACTGGGTCATGAGCCGGGTATGCGAGACCGCTGCGCGCTGGGCACGATCGGGCGTGCATCAGCGAATCGCGATCAACATCTCGACTCGCGAACTGGCGCAGGCCGATTTCTTCCTGCGCCTGCGCCACGCCATGGCGACGCACCAGACCCCGCCGCCCATGCTGGAGCTGGAGATTACCGAATCGCTGGCAATGGACATGGACGAACGCGTGCTGGGACAGCTCAGCGCGCTGCGACAAGATGGCGTACGAATCGCCATCGACGATTTCGGCACCGGCTATTCCAACCTGGCCCGGCTGCGCGAATTGCCGGTCGACCGGGTGAAGATAGACCGCAGCCTGGTGCGCGACATCGCGACCTCCGCAGAGGCGCGGACGATCTGCAGCGCGGTCGTCGGGCTGATTCAGGGCCTTGGCATGGAAGTGGTGATCGAAGGGGTCGAGACGCAGGCACAGATGGACATGCTGCGTGTCATCGGCTGCACCCTATTTCAGGGCTATCACCTCGCCCGGCCGATGGGCGAGGCGCAATATCTGGATCGATATGCCACCGCGCCCGCCGTCGAACCGACGGAACGACGCAGCCTCTAAGCCGGACGATTCAGGGCAGGCGCCGGGCAGACAGGATCTTGACCGTCGGCTCCAGCATCTGCCCCTTCATCACGCCATTGCCGGCGGTGGGTGATTTCGGACCTGCCTGGATGGCCCTCACGATATCCAGCCCCTCGACCACATGCGCGAAAACGGCAAAGCCCTGATTGTCGCCGACCGATTCGGGATGCGCGTCCATCGCCGGCATCTTGCCCAGCACGATGAAGAAATCCCCGGTCGCGCTGCCCGGCGCATAGCGAGCCATGGACAGCGCACCATCATCATGGGTGAGGCCCGTCTGGCTCGTGGGCTCATGTTTGATCGGCGGCAGGACGCGCTTGGGGTCATTCTGTGTCCCGCCCTGGATGAAGCCGTAGTCCGGACCGCCGACGGCGCGGTAGAAGACGGTGCCGTCGAACCGCTTTTGGTCGACGTAACGCAGGAAATTGCCGGCCGTGACCGGTGCCTTGTCGGGATGCAGTGCCACCACGATGCGCCCGGCACTCGTGTCGAGCGCCACCCGGACATCGCTTGAGGCGACAGGCGGCGAAACCGGGGTTGGAGATTGGGCCAGCAGCGAGCCGGAGGCCAGCGCGGCGAGGAGGAACAGGGCCAGGGTGCGGATCATGGCATCAAGCCTAGTCCAACCACCCTGCCCTGTCAGCCCATGGAGTCAGCCCATGGTTGGGACTGCTGTCAGCCTTCCAGCTGGCGCATCAGGGCGCGGACGTCGGCGTCCATGTCCGGATGGCTTTCACGCAGCTTCTCGATCGTGCGCACCGCGTGAATCACCGTGCTATGATCGCGACCGCCAAAGGTGCGGCCGATTTCCGGCAGCGAGCGCGGCGTCATCTTCTTCGAGATATACATCGCCACCTGACGCGGACGCGCGACGGCGCGCGCACGGCGCTTCGACTTCATTTCCGACAGGTCGATCTTGAAATGCGCGGCACAGGCCTTCTGGATCTCGTCGATGGTCAGGCGACGCACATTGGCGCGCACCGCATCGGCGAGCATGGTCTGGGCAAATTCCAGATCGATCGAGCGACCGGTCAGCTGGCCATAGGCCACCAGCTTGTTGAATGCGCCTTCCAGTTCGCGCACGTTCGAACGGATCGAACGGGCAAGGAAGTCGATCACCGCATCGGGCACCGGCGGATCGCCGGCATGGGCGCGGCGCGCTTCCAGAATCGCAAGGCGCAGGTCGAGACCGGCCGGACGGATATCGGCCACCAGACCGCCCGCCAGACGCGACAGGATGCGCGGATCGATGCCGTCCAGCATCTGCGGCGCGCGGTCGGCGGTCACGACGATACGGGCACCGGTATCGATCAGGTCGTTGATCGTGTGGAGGAATTCTTCCTGGGTCGAGCCCTTGCCAGCGATGAACTGGATATCATCGATCAGCAGCAGGCGCGCGGCGCGCAGGCGGGCCTTGAACGCCATCGTTTCGTTCGAGCGCATCGCATTGACGAACTCGACCATGAAGCGTTCGGCCGACATGTAGAGCACCGGTGCGCTCGGCGAATGGGCCGAGAAGGCCCGCGCGATCGAGTGCAGCAGGTGCGTCTTGCCCTGACCGGTGCCGCCATGGATGAAGAGCGGCGTGAAGCGGGGCTCTGCCTCGCCCGCCATTGCCAGCGCCGCCGAATAGGCGAGCTGGTTGGTCTCACCCGGAACGAACTGGTCGAAGGCATGGCGCGGCTGGAAATTGCAGGCGACGGTCGGCGCAGCGGCAACGATCGCCGGCGCCGTCACGGCTGCGGCCACGTCGCGCTTCACTTCCAGCAGGCGCGGGCCCGACGAATCGGGCGCACGGCGCAGGCGCACTTCGCGCACGCCGGCACCCGAACAGCGCCAGGCCATGCGCAGGCGATCGCCAAACTGGCCGGAAACGAAATTCGCGCTGAAATCCGACGCAAAATGGAGATCCAGCGTCTGCGAATCGGGGCAATAGTCACCCAGGCGCGCAGGCTTCAACCATTGGTCGAACATGCGCGCGCCGATGTCGCGGCGCAGACCGGTGCGGATGGTCGTCCAGGCGGATTCCAGGCGGGCCATATCTGCCGCTGCCTCTCCGTCCTGAATTCCAAGCACCGCCGCATTATCCTTCATTGAATGCTGCCCCCAAAATACCAACAAAAATGCCCCTGAGGGCACGACTATCGGACGCAACAAGATGGTTCGGAAAAGCGCCCCCGCCTTTCCGAGTCTGATACATCGACTGACATTATGACGACCGCCAGGAAGTGATTCGATCAG
>NZ_NOIW01000181.1:0-5928 GCF_002708645.1 Sphingobium sp. IP1 | reverse complement strand
ACCGCTCGCGTAGCGAGTGGTGGAGGGGCACAGGCCGGATAGCGCAGCGCCAAGAGGCACCTGCTCCTCCGTCAGCGCTTCGCGCTGCCACCTCCCCGTTCCGGGGAGGAACGTCCACTTCTGGTCGCTTCCAGACCATCCTCCCCTGCAAGGGGAGTTCAAGGGAGACCCGTGTCTCCCTTGAACTGGCGAAAGGCCAGACGGAGGGGTATCCCCCTCTCGATAGCGTAACACCCCTCCACCACTTCGTGGTCCCCCTCCCCTTGCAGGGGAGGAATTTACAGCCGCTTCTGGTCGTTAGCCACCCTACGGACATCCATCATGCCGGGCTTGACCCGGCATCCCGCTTTTCGATGCTACGGATAAAGAAGCGGGACCCCGGCGCAAGCCTGTCCTGAGCCTGTCGAAGGGGCCGGGGTGACGATGGCCGCATCTTGGCCGTGAGCCGTCAAAGTCCGGCATCGTCATTGCGGGCGTAGCGAAGCAAGGGCGGGAGATCGTCGAGGCCCGCCCTTTGTGCGGCGGGCTTTTGCTGGTGCGCGGTTCTTCTGGTAGGATCGGGGCGCGGTTTTGGAGATCGGGCTTTGGAGATCGGGCGATGCTGGTTGGGCTGATCCTGTTGGCGGCGGTGGGGGCGATGATCGCGCTGTCGGTGCGCGCCGATCGGCGGTTCCGGGCGATCGACCGGCTGCCGATGCAATGGACGCTGACCGGGGCGGTGAGTTGGCATGCGCCGCGGGGCGTGGCGCTGGCCTTCATGCCGGTGCTGGGGACGATGCTGATCCTGGCCGTGGGCGCGATGGCTTTGTGGGTGCCGCCGCGCGCCGGGCAGGAGGGGCTGGTGATCCCGGTATTGCTGGCGATCGCGGCGGGCATGGTGGCGATCCATGCGCTGCATATCTGGATGATCGGGCGCTGGGCGAAGGCGCGGCACTGAACCGGCATTGGGGCTGAGGAGGCGAGGATGCGGCGTGTGACCCGGAGCAGGATGGCGCTGATGCTGCTGGCGCCGATGGTGATGATGCTGCCCGCTGGCGCGATCGCTGCGCCGCCGACCAGCTGGGCCAAGGCGGGCGTGTCGCTGGCCGACTATGCCGGCGATGCGGGGGCCTGCGCGGAGGCGACGCGGGACAGGGCGGTGACGGTGCGGCCGGAGACGGCGCAGGCGCTGGATGCGCTGAGCATGGTCGACCTGGCGATGATCCTGCGAACCTATGGCGGCGATAGCGATGCCAGCCCGCTGATGGCGGCGGCGAATATCGGCATGCATCATGACGACGCCAATGTGGCGCGGCGGACGGCGAATTTCGGCGCGAAATATGAAGCGATGACGCGCAGCGACGTGCGCGCGCAATTGCAGGCGGCGCTGGACCAGTGCCTGGTCGATCGCGGCTATGTGCGGATCATGCTGACGCAGGACCAGGCGCGCGGGCTGGCGAAGCTGAAGCGCGGGAGTGCGGAGCGCACCGCCTATCTGCACGCGATCGACAGCGATCCGGCGGTGATCGCGGCGCAGCGGGTGGTGGAGGAATGACGGTGCGGATCGGGATCGTCCTGGCCAGCCTGGCCTTGTGCGCGGCCTTGTTCTGGAGCGGGACGGCGCTGGTCGCGCTGATGATGGGATGGCTGGTCGCGCATCCGTGGGTGGCGAAGGCGATGGCGGCGCTGCCGATGCTGGTGCTGCCGCTGATGGCGGTGATGGTTTCGCGCGGGCGGGCGGGCGCCGGAGCGGCCTGACCGGCTTGACCGGCCGGCGACCGAGCGCGACCTGCTGACGCCCCTAAGGGCATGCTCGCGCCGCGCGGGGGTTTTCCCCGATGTCGAGCCTTCCATCCTCTTTGTAGCCTTTGGCCCATCAGCACGCGGCAGAGTCGCGTGTCCAACCTGGCATTGGACGAGGTGATCGGCATGGCTCTCAAGGAATATAAGTCCGGACAGGCGTTCAACGGCGTGTTGGGGCGCACCTATGACGTGTCCGAGCCGGCCTGGCCGGCGCCGCTGCGGGCGAAGGAGGGGGCGGCCAATGTGCTGTTCATCGTGCTCGACGATACCGGTTTTGGTCATCTGCAATGCTATGGCAGTCCCATCAACACGCCCAACATCAACGAATTGGCGAAGAATGGCCTGCGCTACACCAACATGACCACGACGGCGCTCTGTTCACCGTCGCGGTCCTGCTTCATCAACGGGCGCAACCATCATTCCAACGGCATGTCCTGCATCACCGAAGGGTCGATCGGCTTTCCTGGCGGCAATGGCATCATTCCCTTCGAAAATGGCTTCCTGTCGGAAATCCTGGTCGAACAGGGCTATAATACCTATGCGATCGGCAAATGGCATCTGACGCCATCGGAGCAGACATCTGCGGCGGGGCCGTATAGCCGCTGGCCGCTGGGGCGCGGGTTCGAGCGCTATTATGGCTTCCTGGGCGGCGACACCCACCAATATTATCCCGAGCTGGTGCGCGACAATATGCAGGTCGAGCCGGAGACGACCCCGGAGGAAGGCTATCACCTGACCCCCGACCTGGTCGAGAAGGCCAAGGCGATGATCGCCGATGCCAAGCAGGTGGCGCCCAACAAGCCCTTCTTCATGTATTTCTGCCCCGGCGCCCAGCATGCGCCGCACCATGTGCCACGCGAATGGGCCGACAAATATGCCGGCAAGTTCGACAAGGGATGGGACCATTATCGCGAGGAGACGTTCAAGCGGCAGAAGGAACTGGGCGTCATCCCCGACCATACAGTGATGTCGCGTCACGACCCGGACGTGCAGGACTGGGACAGCCTGTCGGCCGACGAACGCAAGCTCTATGCCCGGATGATGGAAGTCTTTGCTGGCTTCCTGGAGCATACCGACCATTATATCGGCGAGTTGATCCAGTTCCTGAAGGACATTGGGGAATATGATAATACGCTGATCATGCTGGTGTCCGACAATGGATCGAGCGCCGAGGGTGGCCCGTCCGGGTCGGTCAACGAGAACAAGTTCTTCAACAATGTGCCCGACAATCTGGAGCAGAATTTGAAGGCGCTGGAGGATATTGGCGGACCCAAATATTTCAATCACTTCCCCTGGGGCTGGACCCATGCCGGCAACACCCCCTATCGCCGCTGGAAGCGCGAAACCTATCGCGGCGGCGTGTCCGACCCGTTCATCATTTCCTGGCCGGCGGGCATCAAGGCCAAGGGTGAGGTGCGCACCCAGTTCTGCCATGGCATCGACATGGTGCCGACCGTGCTCGATTGCCTGGGCATCAAGCCGCCCGCGACCATCCGCGGCGTGACCCAGGCGCCGATCGAGGGCTTCAGCCTGAAGAACAGCTTCGAAGCAGCCGATGCGGTCGGGCTGCACCAGACCCAATATTATGAGATGTTCGGCCACCGCTCGCTCTATCATGCCGGCTGGCGCGCGGTCTGCCCCTGGCCGGGCACGTCCTTCGTCGAATCCGGCCGCGCCTTTGGGGACGAGATCACCCATGACAAGCTCAACGAGCTGGATGCGAGTGGCTGGGAACTATATAATCTGAACGATGATCCGGCCGAGACGACAGACCTGGCCGACAAGGAGAAGGCCAAGCTGATCGAGATGATCGGCATGTGGTATGCCGAAGCGGGCAAGTATAAGGTTCTGCCGATCGACAGCCGGGCGACCATCCGCCTGAGCGAGGAACGGCCAACCATTGCCGGCGCACGCGACAAATATGTCTATTATCCCGGCACGCAGGTGGTGCCTTCCAATGCCGGTCCGCGCCTGTTGAACATTGCCCATTCGGTATCGGTCCATGCGACCATTCCGGCGGGCGGGGCGCAGGGCGCGCTGTTCACCATCGGCGGCAATGATGGCGGCTTCTGTTTCTACATCAAGGACGGCAAGCTGACCTATGGCTATAATTATGTCGCCGACCAGCGCTTCGCGATCCGTTCGGACGGCGCCGTGCCCGAGGGCGACCATGTGCTGAGCTTCGAGTTCGAGCCGACCGGCAAGCCCGACATCGCCAAGGGCAAGGGCGCGCCGGGCACCATCACGCTGCTGGTCGATGGCGAGCCGGTGGGGGGTGGCGACCTGCCGGTGACGGTGCCGATCCAATATGGCCTGGCCGCCGGCGTCGTGGTCGGATGCGACAATGGATCGCCGGTGATGCTGGAGGATGAATATCTGCCGCCGTTCAAATTCAGCGGCACGATCCACAAGGCGCTGGTCGACGTCACGGGCGAAAGCCTGGAGGACAAGGAAGAGATGATCGCGGCCTATCTGAAGGCGGCGATGGCGCGGCAATAGGGCACATCATGCCGGGCGGGGACGATCGACAGCGCCCCGCCCGGCATGATGCTTTACAGGGCGGTGCGGGCGGGTAAGACACTGGCCCCATGAAGAAGATCATCCTGCTCGCCGCCGCTTCGGCCCTTGTCACTCCCGCTCTGGCGGCGCCGGCCGCGCCCGATGCGGCGCGGTTGAAGGCAACGGTGGAGAGGCTGGTGAGCTTCGGCACGCGCCATACGCTGTCGAGCGCGACCGACCCCAGGCGCGGGATCGGTGCGGCGCGGGCCTGGGGCAAGGCCGAGTTCGAGAGGATCGGCAAGGGCTGTGGCGGGTGCCTGAGCGTCGAGACGGTGGCCGATCGCTTCACCGGGCCGCGCGCGCCCGACGGCGTCGAGGTGGTCGATGTGCTGGCGATCCAGAAGGGGAGCGGCTGGACCGATAATGGCCCGAACGAGGTGGTGATCGTCGCGGGGCATATCGACAGCCGCGTGACCGACGTGATGAACATCAGCAGCGATGCGCCGGGCGCCAATGACAATGCGTCGGGCACGGCGCTGGTGATCGAGGCGGCGCGGGTGCTGGCCGGGCAGAAATTCACCGGCACGATCGTCTATGCGCTGCTGTCGGGCGAGGAACAGGGGCTGTGGGGCGGCAAGTTGCTGGCTAGCACGGCCAAGGCGCGCGGCTGGCATGTGCGGGCGATGCTGAACAACGATATTGTCGGCAACACGGTGGGGCAGAATGGCCAGGTGGTGGCGGATCGCGTGCGGGTGTTTTCCGAGGGGATTCGCGCGGGCGACGACGCCAAGGCGAACCTGACGCGGCGGGCGATCGGCGGCGAGGATGATGGCCCGTCGCGGGCGCTGGCCAAGGCGATCGACGGCATTGCGCAGGCGGACCCGAAGATCGGCCTTGAAGTGCTGGCGGTGCGGCGGTTCGACCGGTTCGGGCGCGGCGGCGACCATTCGCCCTTCCTGGACCTGGGCTTTCCGGCGGTGCGCTTTTCCGTCGGGATCGAGATTTATGACCGGCAGCATCAGGATCTGCGCACCGAAAATGGCCGGGTCTATGGCGATACGGTCGACGGCATGGCCTTTCCCTATCTGGCGAAGGTGACGGCGCTTAATGTCGCGACCTTGCGGCGGCTGGCCGATGCGCCCGCCGCGCCGGCGACGGTGTCGCTCGATGGCGCGCTGTCGATGGACACGCGGGTCTTCTGGGACGCGGTGCCGGGGGCGGTCAGCTACAAGGTCTATTGGCGGCGCGCGGACAAGCAGGACTGGAGCGACAGCCGGGTCGTGACTGGCGGCACGCAGACGGTGCTGAAGGATATCGTGGTCGACGATCATTTCATCGGCGTCGCGGCGGTGGCCAAGGACGGGGCGGAGAGCCTGGTGACCTTTGGCGGGATGGCGCCGCGTAAATAGGATTTGGTTCGCGCGGAGGCGCGGAGGCGCGGAGATTTTTTGGAGAAGGCCGCCCTCGGGCGGCCTTTTTGTTGCGCGTCATTTTGGGGTGGGCGGATCCATCTCCTCAGACTGGTGCTGGAGGCACGGTCAGGAGATGGGTTCCCGCTTTCGCGGGAATGACGACGAAGGGGGCATTCCCTCTCTCCGCGCCTCCGCGCCTCCGCGTGAACCGGGGGAAGGGCGCGCGATCATGGCA
>NZ_NOIW01000180.1:0-5938 GCF_002708645.1 Sphingobium sp. IP1 | reverse complement strand
CCGCATCCTCCCCCCCACCTGTCGCTATGCCCCCTCCTGTTCGGAATATGCGATCCAGGCGGTCGGCAAATATGGTGCGATCAAGGGTAGCTGGCTGGGGTTCAAGCGGCTAATGCGTTGCCACCCATGGGGTGGTTCGGGCTATGACCCGGTCCCCTGAGACATTGACGAGTATAGACGGCGGAGCCGAATAGCGTGGACGACAAGAAGAATATCATTCTGGCGGTGCTGCTGACCGCCGCGATCCTGTTCGGCTGGCCCTATATCTCCGAACATTTCTTCCCGGCGGCCAATCCGCCCGCGACGAAGATCGAGGGGGGCAAGACCACCCCGCTGACGCCGGCGGGCGAGGCCCCGGCGCAGGATGCGTCGACCGCGATCCGTGATCGTGCGCTGGTGCTGAAGGAAACGCCGCGCGTCGCGATCCGCACGCCCAAGATCATAGGCTCGATCAACCTGAAGGGGGCGCGCATCGATGATATCGTGCTGCCGACCTACAAGGAAACGATCGCCAAGGATTCGCCGGCGATCCGCCTCTATAGCCCGAGCGGCACCAAGGACGCCTATTTCGCCGGCTTCGGCTGGCAGGGCGAAGGCATCAAGACCCCGGACGCCAACACCGTCTGGACCGCCAGCGGCACCGAACTGACCCCCACCAGCCCGGTCACGCTGAGCTGGAACAATGGCGCGGGCCAGAGCTTCGAGATCCGCTATTCGATCGACGAAAATTACATGATTTCCGCCGCGCAGAAGGTGTCGAACAGCGGCACCGGCGCGATTGCGGTCAAATCCTATGGCTATGTCAGCCGTGCGGCTCCGTCGGCCGATCCCGACACCTGGACCATCCATGTCGGCCCGATGGGCGTGTTCAACGGCGCCGCCAATTATGACGTGAACTACAAGGATCTGGAAAAGGGTCCGGCCAGCCAGAGCTTCCAGTCGACCGGCGGCTGGATCGGCTTCACCGACAAATATTGGCTGTCTGCGCTGATCCCCGACCAGAAGGACGCCTTCACCGGCCAGATGCGCAAGGGTGCCGGCACCCAGTTCCAGACCGATATCGCGCTGGCCCCGGTCATGCTGGCCCCTGGCAAGGCGATGACCCAGACCAACCGGCTGTTTGTCGGCGCGAAGGAAGTGAAGACGCTGCAGGCCTATGAGCGTGCCGGCGTGCCGCTGTTCGACCGCGCGATCGACTGGGGCTGGTTCTACTGGTTCGAGCAGCCGATCTTCGCGCTGCTGCACTGGCTGTTCGAGACGCTCGGCAATTTCGGCGTCGCCATCATCTGCCTGACCTTCTGCGTCCGCGCCCTGATGTTCCCGGTCGCCCAGCGCCAGTTCTCCAGCATGGCGGCGATGCGCGCGGTGCAGCCCAAGATGAAGGCGCTGCAGGAGAAATATAAGGACGACAAGCAGCAGCTGCAGCAGAAGATGATGGAGCTGTACAAGCAGGAGAAGGTCAATCCGCTGGCCGGCTGTCTGCCCATCTTCATCCAGATCCCGATCTTCTTCGCGCTGTACAAGGTGCTGCAGCTGACGATCGAAATGCGTCACCAGCCCTTCGTGCTGTGGATCAAGGATCTGTCCGCACCCGACCCGCTGCACATATTGAACCTGTTCGGCCTGCTGCCCTTCACCCCGCCCTCATTCCTGGCGATCGGTGTGCTGGCGCTGCTGCTGGGCATTTCGATGTGGCTGCAGTTCAAGCTGAACCCGGCCCAGATGGACCCGATGCAGCAGCAGGTGTTCGCGATCATGCCGTGGATGATGATGTTCATCATGGCGCCGTTCGCCGCCGGCCTGCTGGTCTACTGGATCACCAACAACTGCCTGTCGATGGCGCAGCAATGGTGGCTGTACAAGCGCCACCCCGTGCTGAACACCGCGACGGCCACCAAGTAAGGAAAAGGAAATCCTCCCCGAAAGGGGGGGATTTTTTCGATATGACAGAAGACGACAACACCGCCCTGATCGAGGAAGCCCGCAAGCTCTTTTCCGGGCCGATCAGCTTCCTCAAATCCGCGCCGACGCTCGACTATCTGCCCGACATGGCGGTGAACGAGGTCGCCTTTGCCGGCCGTTCCAATGTCGGCAAATCGTCGCTGCTGAACGCGCTGACCAACCGCAATGGCCTGGCTCGCACGTCGAACACGCCGGGCCGGACGCAGGAACTCAACTTCTTCGACGTTGGCGATCCGCTGCGCTTCCGCCTGGTCGACATGCCGGGCTATGGCTATGCCAAGGCGCCCAAGGATCTGGTCAAGAAGTGGCGGTTCCTGGTGAACGACTATCTGCGCGGTCGCGCGGCGCTCAAGCGCGCGCTGGTGCTGATCGACAGCCGCCATGGCATCAAGGATGTCGACACCGACATGCTGGACATGCTGGACGGCGCGGCGGTCAGCTATCGCATCGTCCTGACCAAGAGCGACAAGATCAAGGCGAGCGAACTGGTCGCCGTGACGCAGCGCACCGCCGATGCGATCCGCAAGCGCCCCGCCGCCCATCCCGAGATCATCGCCACGTCGAGCGAAAAGGGCATGGGCATTCCCGAGCTGCGCGCCGCCGTGCTCGAAGCCGTGAGCCAGGGATAAGCCGATGGCCGACGATGACTATGTCTATGACGAAGCCAGCGGCGAATGGATCAGCGCGGCGGATGCCGCCGTCAGGGCCGATGCCGGCGATGCCGTGGAAGTGCGCGATTCGGTCGGCAATCTGCTGGCCGATGGCGACCAGGTGACGCTGATCAAGGATCTGGTGGTCAAGGGCGCCGGCCAGACGCTGAAGCGCGGCACGCTGATCAAGTCGATCCGCCTGACCGGCGACGCGCAGGAAATCGACTGCCGTTATGACGGCATCAAGGGGCTGGTGCTGCGCGCGGAATTCGTGCGCAAGCGCTGAGCGCCATCAGAACAGGCTATATTGGCCGCTGCCGCGCAGCGGCCATCGCCCCAGCAATTCATGATGGGTGCGGCCGACATGGCTGCATAGCAGCACGAAATCCTCCACCCGCCAGTGGAAGCCGCTGATCCGCTGGGTGGCCGGCGCGCCGTCGCGATAATAGAGCGTCTGGTGCGGGTTGAAGCTCCAGCCCGGACGGGCGCCCACCCCTGCCCGCTTCATCGCCAGCGCCACCTTGCGCTGCAATTCCCGGAGCGGCGGCAGCGCATGCGCCGGCCGCAGCGCGGCCGATCGGCCGCCCTCGCTCAACTGGTCCAGCGACAGATCGAATGGATCGGCCAGGATGCCGGTGAAGCTGCGGTGCATCGCCTTCACCAGCGCATAGGGATAGTCCGGCCAGTCGTCGGTGATCCCCAGCGTGATATGCTGGTGCGCCGGCAGGATGCGCTGGGCATCGGGCGCCAGCGTCTCGGCGAAATGGTCGATCTGCCGCGTGATGCGGGTCGGCGGCTTCAGCGCCACGATCAGGCGATAGAGCGACGGCGTGCGGGCAAGCATGGCGAACATCCTCCGAATCGGAATATGTTCACTATATGTTCTTTTCTTCGTCCTGACGAATCCGACGCATCCGAATCCGCTCTGTCAGCGTTGAACCGGGCAGAAGAGGAGAGCGACCATGGCCCAGCAGACCATCGCCACCCTGGCAGACAAGATGCAGCAGATCGATTTCGCGATGCTGTCCACCCATACCGAGGACGGCCAGATTGGCGCCCGGCCGATGAGCAACAATCAGGACGTCGCCTATGGCGGCGACAGCTATTATTTCACGACCGAAGACACGCTGATGGTGAAGGATATCGAGCGCGATCCGCGGGTCGGCCTGTCCTTCCATGGCAAGGGCGGCCTGATGGGGCAGCGGCCCCTGTTCATCGCGGTCGAGGGCCGGGCCGACCTGATCCGCGATCGCAGCGCCTTTGAAGCCCATTGGAACCCGGACCTGGAACGCTGGTTCGCGCAGGGCGCCGACACGCCGGGCCTGGTGATGATCAAGGTCCATGCCGAGCGCGCCCATTATTGGGACGGCGAGGATGAAGGCGAGTTGGAGTTGTAGCCGTTACCGCGCGCGCCATCGCCCGTACCGTCTTGGCTCTTGCCTATGGCATTGCGGGCGCCGCGCATCTGATGCGGCCGACCGGCTTTGTCGCGATCACGCCACATTGGGTGCCGGAGCCGCAGCTCGTCGTCGCGCTGACCGGCATTGCCGAACTGGCCGGAGCCGTCGGGCTGATGATCCCGGCCACGCGCCGTGCCGCCGCGATAGCCCTCGCTCTCTATGCGCTGTGCGTCTGGCCAGCCAATTTCAACCATGCCCTGCATGACATCCCGCTGGGCGGGGTGCATCTGAGCTGGTGGTATCATGGCCCCCGGCTGGCGCTACAGCCAGTGATCATCTGGTGGGCATTATGGGCCGGGGCGGTGATCGACTGGCCGTTTCGCCGACGATAGCGGTCAGGCCTTCGCCAGAAGGTCCGCGATCAGGGCGATCTCGTCGGCGCTGTTGTAGATATGGGGCGAGAAGCGGATGGTCGGCTTGCCGTCCGCCTTGGACAGGGCGACCACCACCTTGCCCTGGGTCCAGAGATGATCCCGGATCGCCAGCACATTCTTGCCGGCGAAGGTCGGGGTGATGACTGGGCCGGTCAGCCCCTTGGTCGTCGTGCCGACCAGCTTGGCGCCCGGCAGGCGCAGTACTATGTCGCGCATCTGGTCGCCGATGGCGAAGGCACGGCGCTCCACCTCCGCCTCGCCGATCGCATCCAGCGCATCGAGCGTCGCGTCGATCGCGATCAGCTTGGGATCGTCGCGCTGGCCGAGAATTTCATATTTCTGCGCGGTATCGAGATTCTTCTCGTCGGTCAGCCAATAGCCATGGCTGAGCATGATCGGTTCGAGCTGCGCCTGGCCTTCGCGCCGGACATAGAGGATGCCGCCCTCCAGCGGCCCCATCATCCATTTATGGGTGCTGCCCGAATAGGAATCGACGCCGAGCGCCGGCAGGTCGAGCCGCAGCCAGCCGAAGGTCTGCGCACCGTCGCCGTGCAGCCAGATGCCCTTTGGTCGGGTCAGCGCAGCAATCTGCGCCAGCGGGAAGATCATGCCGGTAACGTTCGACATGTGCGACAGGAAGATGGCGCGGGTGCGCGGCGTGATGGCGGCGGCAAACAGGTCGACCACCGCCTGGGCAGAGGTCGCATAGACCGGCACCGGCAGGATTTTGAGCACCAGCCCTTCGCGCGCGGCGCGCAGCTTCCACGTCTCCAGGGTCGAGGGATGGTTGTGGTCGGTCAGGATCACCTCGTCCCCGGCCTTGAGCGCCAGGCCGCGCACCGCGACCGTGTTCGCCTCGCTGCTGTTGCGGACCAGCGCGATTTCCTGCGCGCTGACGTTCATCCGCTTGCCCAGGCGCGCGCGCAGGGCATCGGCCGCGACCGGATATCTGGTGCGATATTGGGGTGAGGGGTTGGCCTGGAACGCCTGCGTTTCGCGCTCATGCGCGGCGATCGCGCTGCGGAAGGCCGGGCCGATATTGGCAGCGTTGAAATAATGGATGTCGGGCGCCAGCAGCAACTGGTTGCGCGCGCTATTGCCCGTTGTCGCGCCCCGCGCCGCCAGCGGCAGCGCCGCCCCCACGACCGCCGCCGCCTGCAACAGGCCCCTGCGCGAAACGTCCTTGCTCCGGTCGGTCATGCGATGCCTCCTGCCCTATTCCAACCCGTTGACGAATAACCGGCAGCAAATCCCCTAATCCCGACAGGCGGTTGTCTTTCGGGGGGAGCGGCCTAGTGTGGCGCCCAATCCCTATCCCGAACCGTTGAGAGAGCGATGACCCGGCATATTCCATGGATCCTGACTGCGCTGGTGGGCGCGGTATCGCTGGCGGTCGTCGCGGTCTCGCGCGGCGAAACGGTCAATGCGCTGTGGATCGTGGTCGCCGCCGTCAGCTGTTTCCTGGTCGCCTATCGTTACTATGCGCTGTTCA
>NZ_NOIW01000018.1:0-81456 GCF_002708645.1 Sphingobium sp. IP1 | reverse complement strand
GCACGATACGCTGCCGGCCGAACAGGTCGAACGGCGCATCGCCAGCGGCGAGATCGAGATCGCACCGCTCGCCTTCATGCGCGGCCGGACGCTGGCCAATGCCTTCATCGTGCTGGACGAGGCGCAGAACACCACCATCGCCCAGATGAAGATGTTCCTGACCCGATTTGGCGAAGGCAGCCGCATGGTCATCTGCGGCGATCCCAAGCAGGTCGACCTACCGCAGCCGGGCATTTCGGGCCTTGCCGACGCGGTCGCGCGGCTGGACGGGGTCGAGGGCATCGCCATGGTCCCCTTCGGCATTGGCGACGTCGTGCGCCATCCGGTGGTCGGCCGCATCGTCCAGGCCTATGAGGGGCCGGATGCCTAAATCTTCACAACGGATCTCAACATTATGATCGAAGTCGCTGTCCTTCATGAAGAAGGCTGGCCCGGCGCGGACTGGGAATTTCTCGCGCAACAGGCGGTTTCGGCCGCCATTGCGCACAGTCCCTATGCCGCCTTCGCGACCGACTCCACCCTCTATGAAGTCGCGGTCAAGCTGACCGACGATGATGAGGTCCATCAGCTCAACCGTGCCTATCGCGAAAAGGACAATCCGACCAACGTCCTGTCCTTCCCGATGGTGCAGGAAGACCTGCTGGAAGTGACGGCCAACACCGACGATGGCGAGGTTCTGCTGGGCGATATCGTGCTGGCCGAGGGGGTCTGCGCCGCCGAAGCCGCGGAAAAGGGCATATCGGTCGCCGACCATGCCACGCATCTGATCGTCCACGGGACTTTTCATTTGCTTGGATATGACCATATGGACGACAATGAAGCCGAGGCGATGGAAGCGCTGGAAATCCGCGCGCTCCTCAGCCTTGGCCTGGCCGATCCCTATGGGGATCGGGACAATGGTTGATCATGCTTATTCGGATCCGGTCTATCACCGGCTTCGACAATGTTCTGAAACAAGGGAATAGGAAGTAAGATGGCTGAAGGCAGCCCGAAGGATAGCGCCGGTTCCAAGGAAGCGGACAGTAGTAACGAGGGCGGTTTATGGAGCGGCCTGAAGTCGCTCCTGTTCGGCGAGAATGAAGCCCCCAGCCTCCGCAAGGAACTGGAAGAGGCGCTCGACGAATATGATGAGGAAGAGCAGGAAGAGGGCGCGGCCCCGCCTGCCAAGGGCGATCTGTCCGCGATCGAGCGGCAGATGGTCCGCAACCTGCTGCATTTTTCCGAACATACGGTCGACGACGTCGCCCTGCCCCGCGCCGACATCGTCGCGATCGAGGAAAAGGCGAGCTTCGGTGAACTGGCCGAACTGTTCGCCGAGGCCGGTCATAGCCGCATCCCGGTCTATCGCGAGACGCTCGATACGATCGTCGGCATGGTCCATATCCGCGATGCCTTCGCCATCCTCGCCGGCAAGGCGCCGGTGCCAGACACGCTGGCGCCGCTGATCCGCCAGCCGCTCTATGTGCCCGAAAGCATGGGCGCGCTCGACCTGCTCGCCGAAATGCGCGCCAAGCGCACCCATCTGGCCATCGTGCTCGACGAATATTCGGGCACCGAAGGGCTGCTGACCTTCGAGGATCTGGTCGAGGAAATCGTCGGCGAGGTCGAGGACGAGCATGACGACGCGCCCGAAGCCATGCTGGTGCCGCTGGAAGGCGGCATGTGGGATGCCGACGCCCGCGCCGAACTGGACGACGTCGCCGAGGAAATCGACCCGCGTCTGGGCGAGATCGAGGAAGATGTCGACACGCTGGGCGGCCTCGCCTTCGTGCTCGCCGGCCGAGTCCCCGAACCGGGCGAGATCATCCCGCACGAACAGAGCGGCTGGAAACTGGAAGTCCTGGCCAGCGACGGCCGCCGCGTCACCCGCCTGCGGCTTCACCCGCCGGTCGAGCAGGAACTGGAAGCGGAAGAGGCCTGAGGGCCTCTTCCTTTTTCAGGACACGCCTAGGGCGTTTGCCTGTCAACTTCGCCGTCATCTTTGGCGTCAGGCACTAGCGCCAGTATGCCCAAGGGCTGGCGTTTCACCATCCTCCGGGCAATTGCCAGCAGATCGGCCGGCGAAGCGACATGACAATAGCGGGTGTTCAATATGTCGAGTTGCCGTCCTTTGCGCAGGGCTTGCCCCGTGCAATCACGCTGCAAAAGAGAGAAGCGCCTGATGATCCCATCACCGCGCTCGCGCGCCAGCAGCAGATAATCGCTGCCCGGTACGGCCCCCTTCTGCAACGCCCAAAGTTCCGTTGCGCCTTGCGTGCCCAGAAATATGAAAAAGGATGGCGCGACCTCCACATGAGCCAGCGCCTCGCGCGCAGATGCCTGCGCGACATTGGCCCAGCAATGGAACACCCCATAGTTGCTGATCCGGTACCAGAATGGATCCTCATCAGGATCGGACGGCTGGATCTGCCAGTCGCCGAAGGCAACACGACTGGTGCAACCAAATTCCTTGGCATCATCACTCGTAAATGCCTGAGGCCATTTATCCTCGGTCTCGTCACCGAACAAAGGCGTGTCGGCATGCAGGATCATCCCGGCCGGCGACTCCTCATCTGGCTCTTCCGCCCATGCCGGCGCCGCGAGCAGCATCAGGGCCGAAAGAAAGCAATATCGCATATTTTCGACCTTCATCATGTCCATCGCGAAATGTTAACGGGGCATATCTAGGGCGTATCAATATCCAACCGAACGGCGGGCATGCGCAGCAAGCGATCTTCTTTCAGGCACCATCCTTATGCCGACATGGCGGTCGCCGCGCCATGGTCGCGTCTCGAACGGATAGTGTTTCTTGCCGTCTGCCTCGCAACTTTGTTGTTCGCGATCCTGACGCCTCCCTTCCAGGCGCCGGATGAGAACCAGCATTATATGAAGGCGCTGGCCCTGTCGCAGGGCCATGTGGTGACACAAATCCAGGGCGACCGGATCGGCGCTGACCTGCCGCGTGCGGCGGTCGATCTTCATGCCGACGATTTCCCGACCGAACCGGACGGCCAGAGCCATCGCTATGACAAGGCGATGATCGACCGCGCCTGGGCCGCCGACGCGGCCCGCCTCGGCACGCGCTTTGCCGAATTTCCCAATGTCGCCAGCTATGCGCCGACGCTCTATGCCCCCGGCGCCGTCGGCCTCGCGATCGGCGACGCGCTCGGCCTGCCGCGCATCGGCGCCTTCTATGCCGGCCGTATCGTCAATGCGCTGACCGCATTGCTGCTGCTCGTCGTCGCGCTGCGCCTCATCCCATTTGGCCGCATGGCGCTGCTCGGTACCGCGCTGCTGCCGACCTTCTGCTATCAGATCGGCTCGCTCTCGCCCGATGCCGTCATCAACGGCGTCGGCTTTCTCGGCCTCGCTCTGGCGCTGCGGATCGGCTTCATGGCGCCGGACCGCGCCAGTACCGCCGCCACGCTGGTCACCGCGCCGCTGCTGGCGCTGGCCAAGGGCGTCTATCTGCCACTGATGGCCGCCGGCCTGCGCTGGCCCGCCCGCTTAACCCTGTCGCGCAACGCGCTGATCCTCGGCGCGATGCTGCTGGGCGCTGTCATCTTCGCTGCCTGGATGAAAGCCAATGGCGGCAGCCAGGCGCTCTATCACATCACCTCGCGCAAGACCGGGGAAAGCGTGCTGACCGCGCCGCTGGCGCAGCAACTCGCCGTGATCCTGGCCGATCCGGCCGGCTATGGCCGCATCCTCGCCTCCAGCATCGTCGAGCGGGCACCAGTCTATGCGCTGCAAATCGTCGGCCGCTTCGGCTGGAACGCGATCCTGCTGCCGCTGCTCGCCTACCCCCTTGCCCTGCTGATGCTGGGCAGCGCGGTGCTGAGCGGATCGGGCGCGCGCTTCGGCCTCGGCCAGCGGCTATGGTGGCTGGCGATCGCGCTCGGAACCGCGCTGCTGATCGAAACCGCCATGTATCTCACCGGCACGCCGCTCGGCGCCGATTATGTCCAAGGGACGCAGGGCCGCTATTTCCTGCCGCTGCTGCCGCTCGTGCTGCTGGCGCTGATGCCGGCCAATCCGCTGCGCAGAGCCCGCCTGCTCTGCGTCGGCGCCGGCCTGACGCTGCTCATCATCGCGATGCTCAGCGCCTGGGACAGTTTCTGGGTCCATGGCTTCGTCACCGCCGACGGCATGCCGCCGCACGGCAACATCACCCGCGCCTTACTGCTGCCCTCGCCGCGCTGGTAGCCAGACCGCGCACAGCATAAGCCAGCCCAGCCCTTCGACCCATCCGGCCATCACATCGCTTGGCCAATGCACGCCCAGCCACACCCGGCTGGCGCCGATCAGCGCGATCATCGCCCCCCCCGCACCATAGGCCCAGCGCCGCCCGGCCAGCATCGCCAGCGCGCCGAAAAACATCATGTTCCCCGCCGCATGGCCGCTGGGGAAGCTGTAGCTATGCACGATGTCGAGATGCGGCAGCAGGTCGGGCCGGGGCGCGGCGAATATCTGCTTGAGGATGAGGTTGAGCAGCGTGCCGCCAATCTCCACCCCCGCAAACCACAAGGCCGCTGCCCGCCGCCCGGTAAAGAACAGAGCGCCCAGCACGATCAGCGACAGGATGATGCGGATCGCCGTGCCGCCGATTGCCGAGGCGAGCCGCATGACCATCGTCACATGCCCGCCCAGCGCCGTCTCGCGCCCTTGGCCAGCCCAGCCCATCAGGCCGATGTTCAGATCGTCGAGCAGACCATGGCGCTGCGCCAGTGCAATTCCCAGCACGCAAAAAAGCGCGAGGATGAATATCCCCGCGCCCTTTGCCAGCATGACCTGCCGATCAGATATGGAGCGCACGCCCATAAGCGGCGAGCACGCTTTCATGCATCGATTCCGAGATGGTCGGGTGCGGGAACACCGTCTGCATCAGTTCGGCCTCGGTGGTCTCCAGCGTCTTGCCGATGGTATAGCCCTGGATCATCTCGGTCACTTCCGCGCCGATCATGTGGGCACCCAGCAGTTCGCCGGTCTTGGCGTCGAACACGGTCTTGGTGAAGCCCTCGGCCTCGCCCAGCGCGATCGCCTTGCCATTGCCGATGAAGGGGAACATGCCGACCTTGACGTCGTAGCCCGCTTCCTTGGCCTTGGCTTCGGTCAGGCCGACCGACGCGATCTGCGGGTGGCAATAGGTGCAACCCGGAATGTTGCGCACGTCCATCGCATGCGGGTGGACATCCTTGTTGCCCAGCGCCTGCGCGATCGCCTCGACCGTGGTGACGGCCTCATGGCTCGCCTTGTGCGCCAGCCATGGCGGCGCGGTGACGTCGCCGATCGCCCAGATGCCGTCGACATTGGTGCGGCCATAGGCATCGGTCTTGATGTGGAAGCGCTGATCGGGCTCGACGCCAACCTCTTCCAGACCGATATTCTCGACATTGGGGACGATGCCGATCGCCACGATGACATGGCTATATTCGGCGGTGATGTCCTTGCCGGCCTTGTCCTTGATGGTCGCGGTCACGGCCTTGTCGGTCGCGGCGATCTTCTCGATCTTGGCACCGGTCAGGATGGTCATGCCCTGCTTCTTGACCGCCTTTTCGAGGAAGGCCGAGACATCGGCATCCTCGACCGGCACGATCCGGTCCATCATCTCGACCACGGTCACGTCAGCGCCCATGTCGTTGTAGAAGCTGGCGAATTCGATACCGATCGCGCCCGAACCGATGACCAGCAGCTTGGTCGGCATTTCCGCCGGGGTCATGGCATGGCGATAGGTCCACACGCGCTTGCCGTCGGCCTTGAGCTGCGGCAGGTCGCGGGCGCGGGCGCCGGTCGCGACGATGATATGCTTGGCGGTCAGCTCTTCGCTCTTGCCGTCCTTGGTGACGGTCAGCTTGCCCTTGCCGGTCAGCTTGCCATCGCCCATGTGGACGGTGATCTTGTTCTTCTTCATCAGGTGCGTGACGCCCTGATTGAGCTGCTTGGCAACGCCGCGCGAACGCTTCACCACCGCCTCGATGTCGGCGCTGATCTTCTCGGCAACCAGGCCATAATCCTTGGCATGCTGCATATAATGGAAGATTTCGGCCGAACGCAGCAGCGCCTTGGTCGGAATGCAGCCCCAGTTGAGGCAGATGCCGCCCAGATTTTCGCGCTCCACAATCGCGGTCTTGAGGCCCAGTTGCGCCGCCCGGATGGCGGCAACATAGCCGCCCGGGCCGGAGCCGAGGACGATCAGGTCATAGGTATCAGCCATGGTCTCTCTCGTTCTTTCGATATCTTGGTCAGGCCGCGCCCTTATTGAGCAGGCAGCGGCGGCACGGAACGGGGTTGGCGATCCTCACCGATCGCCACGAAGGTGAAGGTCGCCTGGGTCACGCGATAGGATCGATCGTCGTGACGGGCACGGCGCCACGCCTCGACATCGATCTTCATCGATGTGCGGCCGACCGACTTGAGCGTCGCGAACACCGACACCTCATCGCCGACGATGACCGGACGGTGGAAGGTCATGCCCTCCACCGCGATCGTCACCGCACGGCCATGGCTGTAGCGTGCCGCAACCGAACCCGCAGCCGAATCCATCAGGCTCATCAGCCAGCCACCGAAAATATCCCCATGGGGATTGGTATCGGCCGGCATGGCGATGACGCGCACCGCCGGGCTATGCTCCGGCGGCTGCTCGTCGATCTTCGCCATCAGGCCAGCATGCCCAGCGGATTTTCGATCAGTTCGCGGAACGCCTTCATCAGGCGGGCGCCGTCGGCGCCGTCGATCGCGCGATGGTCGAAGCTGCCGGTCGCCGACATGACGGTCGCGATCTGCAGGCTGTCATCGACCACGAAGGGACGCTTCTCGCCCGCGCCGATCGCCATGATCATGCCCTGCGGCGGGTTGATGACGGCTTCGAACTGCTTGATGCCGAACATGCCCATGTTCGACAGCGACGCGGTGCCGCCCTGATATTCGCTCGGCTGCAACTTGCCGGCCTTGGCGCGATCGGCCAGGTCCTTCATCTCGTTCGAGATCGCGGCCACACCCTTGATGTCGGCGCCAGTCACGATCGGAGTGATCAGGCCACCGGGGATCGACACGGCGACCGAAATGTCGGCGCGCTTGAACTGCAGCATCTGGTCGCCGGCGAACTGCACGTTGCACTCGGGCACCTGCATCAGCGCGACGCCCAGCGCCTTGATCAGCAGGTCGTTGACCGACAGCTTGACGCCACGGCCCGACAGGCCGGCGTTCAGCTCGCCGCGCAGCTTCAGCAGCTTGTCGAGCTGAATGTCCACCGTCAGGTAGATGTGCGGCACCTGCTGCTTGGACTCGGTCAGGCGGCGCGCGATCGTCTTGCGCATGCCGTTGAGCTTGATGACTTCGTGCGGGATGCCGAAATCCTGTGCGGCGGCAACCGGCGCCGGGGCAGCGGCAGGCGCGGCAGCGGCCGGGGCGGCGGCCGGCGCAGCGGCCTTGGCCGGGGCAGCAGCGGCGCCGTCCAGGTCGGCCTTGACGATGCGGCCGTTCGGGCCGGAACCGGCGACAGCAGCCAGATCAACGCCCTTGGCTTCGGCCAGGCGACGGGCGAGCGGGCTCGCCTTCACGCGGCCTTCGGTCGAGGCGGCGGCAGGCGCAGCCGCTTCGGCCTTCGTCGGCACCGGATCAGCCTTGGCGGCGGGGGCGGCGGCTTCGGCCTTGGCCGGCACAGCATCGGCCTTGGGCGCGGGGGCAGCGCCACCGCTGGCGGCGGCTTCGGCGACATCCTCGCCCTCTTCGGCGATGATCGCGATGACGGTGCCGACCTTCACGCCCTCGGCGCCTTCCGACACCAGGATCTTGGCGACGGTGCCTTCATCGACCGCTTCGAATTCCATGGTGGCCTTGTCGGTCTCGATCTCGGCGAGAAGGTCGCCGGACGATACCTTGTCCCCTTCCTTGACCAGCCACTTGGCCAGCGTGCCCTCCTCCATGGTGGGGGACAGGGCAGGCATCTGGATCGTCTTGCTCATGCGTTCGGGGCCTCTTCTTGATTATCTGGCACGCGCCGTTTCGGAGCCCGTTTTCACCCTTTGGCCGGAACGGTCAAGGCCACGCCTTGCGCAAGGGCCCATAATGCCCCACATTTCACCTCGTTGGTTCGTCGGGGCAGTTTTGACGGGCCGGCAAGGCCGATTTTTGTTTCTCGGGGATATCGAACAATGCGGACATATCTGGTGGTCGTGGACGAATCGCCCGAAGCGGAAACCGCGCTGCGCTTCGCCGCACGCCGCGCCGCCAAGACGGCCGGGACGATCCGCATCCTGGCCCTCATCCCGCCGTCCGAATTCGTCCAATGGGGCGGCGTCCAGGCGACGATGGAGGATGAGGCGCTGCAACGGGCCGAAGCGCTGGTGACCAGCGCGGCCGGCACGCTGACCGACGAATCCGGCATCCGCCCCAGCATCACCGTGCGCCAGGGCGATCCCGTCGCGGTGGTGCGCAAGACGCTGGAGGAAATGGACGATGTCGCTGCCCTGGTCCTGGGCGCCGCCGCCAGCGGCCCGCCCGGCGCCCTGGTATCCCACTTCACCGGATCGGACGCGGGCAAGATGCCCTGCCCGATCATGATCATCCCCGGCGGCCTCGACAGCGACGCGATCGACCGGCTGAGTTGAACCAGAGCCTCAAGGCTTCTCCGCAGCAAAATGCGTCGTGCCGGCGCGTGCGTCCGCGGCGCCCCATCAAGTGCCGATCTCTCGCCGCTGCCGGCAATATCATGATGCCGCACGGTTGCCGCCAGCGCGGCATCCGACAATCGCGCAAGGGGAGAATGGCGCGCACCGAAGATCAACCCCGATCGAAACACCGCATTGCGATCTTCTTCATCGCATCAATGCGGAAACAGACCAGAAATCATTGTCGCAACCATCTTTCATCCAAACCGATATTTCCGCATCACCATTTCAACTCAGCCCAGACAGAAACTGAACTTCTTATGGCCTGAAATATACAGGAAGACGCGCACCTTGCTTAACGCGATCTTCAACCTTGCAGGACAATCTTGCGGCAATTGATCTCGTCATAGCGGAAGAACTTCCTCCATGAGCTTTGTTGCGCCGTCCAGTCTCGGTCCTTTCGCCAGCGCCTATCCGCTGTCACCGACGATGCTGCAGCATAGCCTGACGGGCCATCCGCTGCTCTCGTTCGAAGCCCTGGCAAAAGCCAGCATCGACCTGCCACCGCAATTTGTCGAACGCCGGATCGGCAACGCCCCCAATGGCGGCGAATTCGCGATGGACCGCTCCGACGACGCCGATGTCGCCACCGTCATTCGCTCGATCCAGACCAGCGGCAACTGGATCATGCTCCGCTTCGTCGAGCAACTGCCCGCCTATCGCGAGTTGCTGGCCAGGCTGATGGACCAGATCGGCCCCGCAATTTCTCCAGCGACCGGTCCGGGGCTGACGGTGCGGGGGTTCATCTTCATTTCCGCGCCGGGAACGCTCACCCCGTTTCACTTCGATTGCGAATATAATATCCTCTTCCAGATCGCGGGCGACAAACAGTTCGCGACCTATCGCCCGATGGCACCATGGCTGCCGATCGACCGGCACGAAGCCTATTATGGTGGTGGCGACAATATGCTGCCCTGGAACGACGCCTATGAAGCGGATGCCGACATCCACCCCATGCAGCCGGGCGACGGCCTGTTCATCCCCTATGCCTCGCCCCATTGGGTCAGGGCGGGCGCGGAGCCATCCATTTCGCTGTCGATCACTTGGCAGAGCCAGTGGAGCCAGGCGCTAGGCGACGCCATGCAGATCAATCCGCTGCTGCGGCGATGGGGCCTGCCCACCGGCGACGTGCCGATATGGCCCAAGGCCGCCAAATGGCGCTCGATCGGGTGCCGCGTGGCGCGCAAGGCCGGTCTGTTATGAGCCACCTTCCCGCCTCCGGCAGTTTCCAACCGGACTCAAGCCATGCCTGGCCGATGTCGGACGCCGACCAACCCGCCGTCCGCATCCTGCGCCATGTCGATCTGACGGCCGATGATCGCGCGCAGTGGGCAGCCCTGTCGGCACTGGCCGGGGCCGCCAATGTCTTCGCGCAGGACTGGTTCATGGACGCCGCCCTGAGCCACGCGCCTGATGGCGCTGACGTGCTTCTGGCCGTCGTGGCGCCCATCGATGGACCATGGCTGGGCGTCATGCCGCTGATCGCTGCACCACGCTTCGGCCGGTGGCCCGTTCGCATCTGGCGCAACTGGTCGGCGACCAACCAGTTCCTGGGCACGCCGCTGGTCATCGCGCAGTCCGCTGATCTGTTCTGGAAGAGCCTGTTCGCCTTCCTGGACCAGCGCTCAGGCGGGGAGATCATGCTGCATGTCTCCGGACTGGATGCCGACGATCCGGTCAGTATCGCCCTGTTCGACCGCTGCGAACGGGAAAGGCGAGCATTCCACACCATCCATTGCCATGATCGTCCAGCCTATCGCGCCGGCAAGCAAGGGGAAGGCCGCGGCGACGCGAAAATGCGGAGCCGACTGCGCAGCCTGTCGAAGCGGCTGGAACAGGACCATGGCCCGGTCACGTTCGACATTCTGACGTCTGACGCGCCATGCACAGCCTGGATCGACGCGTTTCTGGACCTTGAGGCATCGGGCTGGAAAGGCCGGGGCGGCAGCGCATTGGCAAGCGACGGCGCGACCCAGGCCCTGTTTTGCGAAGTGATTGAGCGCGGTCATGCGAACGGCAGCGCCCGCCTCGCCACCCTGTCGGTCGGGGGCCGCGCCATCGCCATGTCGAGCTGGTTTGAAGCCGCCATCTGGGGCCATGGCTTCAAGATGGCGTTCGACGAGGATTATCGCGCTTATGCGCCGGGCCAGCTTCTGATGCGCGACATCAGGGATCGCATCGGGGGCCGCCCCGACATGTCCTTCGACAGCTGCGTCCCACGCGACGCCGGGCACTGCCATCGACTATGGGGCAGCAACCGGAAGATTGTCGATGGTGCCGTCGCGATCGGCTCGCCCTGGCACCATGTCCAGTTCGACGCCCTGATGAAGGCGAGAGCCGCCTATGCGGCGATCAAGGCCCGTTTTCCCGACCGACCGGCGACCTGACGCCAGGTTGCAGCGACATGCCGCCTAGCTGCGATCCAGTCCCAGCGCCCGGTCATCGGCCGTTGCCGCCGCCATTTCGGCCTGGGCCGCGGCGATGCGCGCCTGTGCCTCGATCAGCTTGACCGCGGCATCGGTGGCCGCTTCCTCGCGACTATTGACCAGGAAGAAATCGCTCGATCCCAGATCGAAGCGGCGCCGCTCTGCCTGGGCCAGTCGTTCGGCCAGATCGCGCTGCCGCCGGGTCGTATCCACCAGCACGCGCGCGGCATCGACCTCGATGCCGATGCCGGCCACTTCGGTGCGGATTTTCTCCGCCAGATAGCGCTGCTTGACGGTGAGTTCGTCGATCTTCGCCTGGCTCTCGGCGACCTTGCCCCTCGCCTTGCGGTTCTGCAGCGGCACCTTGAAGGTAACGCCGACGATCACCTCCAGCGGCGTGCGGCTATAGCCTCCCAGCCCCTGGGCACCGACATCCTTGGCGACCTGCCCCTCGAAATCCAGCTTGGGGCGGGTGTCGTTCTCGGCCAGCGCCAGCTTGACCGACGCATTGTCGATTTCCTCCAGCAGGATACCGAAGTCGGGACGATCCTCGATCGCGAACAGCGGGTTGATCCGCAGGCCGTCGAACGCGGCGGCGGACGCGGGCAGGCGCGCGGCATCGACGAGGATCGGCAATCCGTCCGCGTCGCGATAATAGAGCGAGAAGCTGTTGGCCGCCGCCATGAACTCCTGCCGCGCCTGCACCACCAGCGCCTCGCGCTTGACCATGTTGGCTTCGTTTTCGGTCAGCAATATCGCGGACTTGGCACCCAGCTGCACCTGCCGCGCAATGCCCTGGCTGCGGCTTTCGGCCAGATCGTAGAGCGCCTCATAGGCCTTGAGCTTGAGGCCGCTCGCCACCCATTTCTGATAGGCGGCAATGGCGCGTGCCTGCACGCCGATGGCGGTCGCCCGCGTTTCAAAGCGCGCGATGTCGATATCGTTGCCGGCGATTTGCGACGCGGACCGCCGCGCGTCGATCAGGCGATCGCGCATCAAGGCATAGAGCGCGCCGATCTTCAGCTCACCCGCGCGATTGGTATAGGCCTTGTCCTCATAGACCGGGAAATCCCCGCGCGAATTGCGATATTGGCCATAGACATAGCCGCCATTGCCAATCAGCGGGCGTTCGACCTTGCTGTCGATCAGCGTGCCGTCATAATAGCCCTCGACCCGGCTGCGGGCGTCCACGGAAAACACCGTGTCGAAGGCGCCCTGTGCGCTGATCGCGCGCCCTTCGGCCTGACGCGCCCGAGCCAGGGCGGCAATGATATCGGGCGCCGAGCGGGCCGAGGATTGCAGCACCTCGTCCAGCGTCAGCGGCGTCGAGGGCTGCCCAGCGGTCGGTACGGGCGTCGCATCGACCGACAGGGCTGCACCGGCCGCGCAGGGCATGGTGCCCGCGCTCATGGCCGCGACCAGCATGGGAAGCGCCATTGCGCGCCACATCGTCACTTCTTCTTCTCGATCGAACTCTTGTCGTCCTTGGGCGCTTTGGCCTCGCCCTTGCCGGCCACCTGATCCTGGCCGAAGTTGAGCGGGAAGTCGTTGAGCTGGCGCCACAATTCATACCAGACCGGCACCGTGTCGCCCTGCACCCAGCCCAGCACCTTGCTGCCCTGACGGACGAAGCGTCGCTCCGGCCAGGCGGTCTTGCCCGGCGCCTGTTCCACCAAGATGCGGAACAACCCGTCGGTGCGCGGCGTGGGGTCAACCGACCGCACCTGGCCGTCATAGATACCAACAGCAAAAGCCGGCCAGCCGCTGAACTGGAAGGCCGGGAAGCCTTCAAATTCGAGCCGCACGGAGCGCCCCGGCTCGACCAGCGGCACGTCGCGCCCGTCGACATAGAGCTCGACCGCGCGGGTGATATTCTCGGGCGCGATCGTCGCCAGCACCGTGCCGGACGAGATCAGCGCGCCGCCCGCTGCGGCATTCAGATCCTGCACCCGGCCTTCGCGCGGCGCCGAGACGATCTGCGCCGAACTTTGCGCGAGCTTGATCTCGATCTGCTTGAGCTTCGCGCGCGCTTCGGCCAGCTTCGCATCGACATCGGCGACCTTGATCTGGGTCTGCTCATAATCGCGCCGGGCGGCCAGCCCTTCGGCATAGAGCTGGCTGGTGCGATTGACGTCGATCATCGCGGTGGCCCGCGCCTGCTGGACCGCCGCGATCTGCGCCTCGACCTGCGCCTTTTCCCCGGCCAGCCGGGCGAGGAAATCGGGATCGACATCGACCACCCGGACGATCGGATCACCGGCCCGGACATGATCGCCGTCCCTGACGTAGAACTCGGCGACGCGGCCGCTCACCAGCGAAGATACGTCGCGGGCGCGGTCCTGCGCGCTCAGCGTCGTGACCTGGCCACCGCCCTGCGCCGTCTGCTGCCAGGGCACGAACAGGATCGCCAGCACGAGCAGGACGCCCATCAGGATGAGCCAAGCGACGGTCGTCACCAGTCGGGGCGGCCGCAACTGGGCGAGCGATGGGAAATGTTCGGCCTGGGCGCGATCGAGCGTCATGGCTGCGCCTCCCGCGCCGCGACGAAGCGGGCAAATTCATCCTTGTCGGTGAACCGTTGCTGCGCGCGCGCGCCAACCCAATACCAGGCGTCGAGGTCGAGCGCTTCGGGGCGCCCGCTGCTCAGCAGCACGGTCGTGCCCGCTGCCCGCAACTCGGCCAGCGTCGCCTTGAGGCTGGCAATCGGCATCATGTCGTAAAGTTGCGACAACAGCAGCACGCGCGGACGGCTGAGCAAGGCATTGGCAAGCTTGAGCTGCATCACTTCGACGATCGACAGCGGCGAGCCGGAGCTGGCGAGCTGGGTATCCAGCCCGTGCGGCAGCCTGGCGAGCCGTGCGCCCAGGCCAACCCGTTCCAGCGCGTTCATGATCCGCGCCCCATCCATGTCGCGGCCTTCGGCGAACGACAGATATTCGCGCAGGGTGACGTCGATGATGGTCGGACGATTGAGCACCATCACTGCTGAGCGCAGCAGATACATGTCGAAACTGCCCAGTTCGCTGCCGCCGATCAGGACGATGCCGCTGTCGGGCGCGGCATGGCGCTTGAGCAGCAGCGCCAGGGCGCTCTCCATGCCCGGTTCGGCCAGGATCACTGCCTGTTCGCCGCTCGCAATCTCGAAATTGATCTGGGCCTTGTCGATCTCGACGTCACGGAAGCGCACCGATCCGTCGCGTGGCGCTTCCCCGCGCTGGCCAAGCCGCTCCTGCGGGATGGCCAGGATTTGCGACAGTTCCTCGCTGCTCGCGACCAGATCATAGAAGGTGTCGAGATAGGAACCGAGCTGGTAGATGCCGTAGAAGACGCCGGACAGGATCAGTTCCGCCGCAACCAACTGCCCGATCGAAAGCTGGCCGGCGAGGATCAGATTGCCGCCGAGCGCGAGCAAGGCGGCCGCCGCGAAGGCATAGACCAGAAAATAGCCCAGCGTCTGCGCGAAACTGTAGCGGAAATAGCGGCGATGCGCGGCGATATAGTCGGCAATGACCGCTTCGGACCGGTCCATCGCGAAATTGAGATGGCGGGCCGACTTGTAGAAACCGTTGGAACCGCCGACGCTTTCCAGCCAATGCGCGGCATTATGCTTGGCATGGCTCACGCCCACTGCGCCGGTGATCGCGCCATGCCGCCAGGCCAGCCAGATCATCAGGCACACCGTCACCAGCACCAGGTTGAAGGCCAGGAAGAAGGGATGGTAGAAACTGGTCACCACCAGTCCCACTGCCCCCTGCAGCACGATGGTGAAGGCGCCGATCACCAGGCTGGGCACCGATTTCTGGACGATCACCATGTCGAAATAGCGGTTGAACAGGCTGCCCCGGCTTTCATCGACGAAGAAGGGGTTCTGCGCATGGACCGCGCGCACGGTGATTTCCGCGACCACCCGCGCAAAGATGCGGCGTTCGAAGATCGCCAGCAGATAGACGCGCAGCGCGCTCAGCCCCGCCACGACCAGCAGCAGCGCCAGCAGCACGCCGGACAGGATCCACAAGGGCGCGACCAGCGCGGTGCGCGCTACCGAGTTGATCAGCAGTTGCACGGAGATGGGGGTGGCCAGCGACAACAGGCTGATCGCCACCGTATAGACGATCCCGACATTCACATAGCTGCGGTCAGGCCCGACGACCTCCGACAGCCACGCGGCCGCCTGCCGCAAGCCGAAACGCTCACTCGCCAACTCGACACCTGTTCCCTGCCAGCCTCATCGAAAGCGCCCCTAACCGCGGCGATTACGGCCCACAATGGCTTATGCTGCACAGCAACATAAACTTATGAAGCGTTTGCAGAATGGTGCAGGCATCGGGGCAAATGCTGCCCTCCCGGCCAGAAGTTCCCCGCTCTGGAGGGGACAGATCGGTCCTTCAGCCAAATTGCGCGAGGAAATCCCGCCCGGTCATTGGCAGCGAGAACATCGGAAAATCCTTGGTGATGGCCACGCGCTGTTCCTCCTCGCCGATGGTGGCGCAGCAGTCGATCAGCGTCGCGACATGATAGCCGCGTTCATAGGCGGAGCGCATGGTGGATTCGACGCAGCAATTGGTGAGAAAGCCGGCAATGGCCACGTGCGTGATGCCGTGCTGACGCAGGATGAAGTCGATATTGGTGCTGGCGAAACAGTCCAGGCCGCGCTTGCCTTCCACCACGATCTCGCCATCGGTCGGCGCCATCGCATCGGCAATCTGCGCGCCCCAGCTGCCACGGCGAAAGGCCCTGGCGGCGATCACGCCGGCAAGGATGCCATAGGGCCGGGTCGACAGTTCGGGATAGCCCTCCGCAAAGCTGATCGGCACATGAAGGATGGTGAGCCCCGCCTGGCGCGCGCCATCCAGCAGGGCGACGCTGTTCGCCAGCATATTGGTGGCGCGCATCACATCCCGGACCGCCTCATGCTGGGTACCGCCCTCGCTGACGAAATCATTCTGATATTCGATCAGGACGATGGCGGTCTTGTCCGGCTTCATGCTCTTGCTCCGTTTGAGGGTCAGGCGATGTCGGGCATCTGGTCGAGATATTTGTCGAGCGTCAGCGGATAGTCGCGCACGCGGATGCCGGTGGCGTTGTAGATGGCGTTGGCGATCGCCGATCCGGGGCCGCATATGCCCAGTTCCCCCACCCCCTTAGCCTTCAGCGGCGAGACCATCGGATCGAGCGTGTCGAGGAAGATGCATTCCTGATGCGGGATGTCGGCGTGGACCGGCACTTCATAGCCGGCAAGGTCGTGATTGACGAAGAAGCCGAAGCGGGTGTCGACCGCCAGTTCTTCCATCAGGGCGGAACCGGCCGACATGACCATGGCACCGATCACCTGGCTGCGCGCCGACAGCGGATTGAGGATGCGGCCGGCATCGCACACCGCCAGCATGCGGCGGATGCGGGTTTCGCCGGTATAGGCGTTGACCGCGACTTCGGCGAAATGGCCGGCATAGGTGCCGACGTCATAGCCCTTCTTGAAATCGCCGAAGCTGATTTCATCCTCCGCCGTCAGGGCGCCGGCATCGGTCAGCGCCATGCGGCGACCGCCCGCATCGATCCGGCCGTCGGCAAAGGTCGCGCTATCGGCGTCGAACCCCAGTTTCTGGCCGATCGCCCGGCGCAACGCCACGCAGGCGGCATAGACGCCGGCGGTCGAGCTGGCCGCGCCCCATTGGCCGCCCGACCCCGATGAGGCGGGAAAATCGGAATCGCCCAGCACCACCTGGACCCGGTCGAGCGGCACGCCCATGGTTTCCGCCGCGGTCTGGGCGATGATCGTGTAGCTGCCGGTACCGATGTCGGTCATGTCGGTTTCGATGGTGATACGGCCATCCGTGCCGAGCCGCGCGCGCGCGCCGGACGTCGCCGTCGGCCCGCCGCGATAGCCCGCCGCGACGCCCATGCCGATCAGCCAGGCGCCCTCGCGGCGCTGCCCCGGTTTGGCGCTGCGCTGCGCCCAACCGAACCGCTCCGCCCCTTCGCGCAGGCAGCGGACCAGATTGCGATCGGAAATGCGCTGGGTCGCGTTGGCAGGCACCGTCCCTCCGGGCTCATTGCGGATGCGCAGTTCGATCGGGTCCATGCCGAGCTTTTCGGCCAGTTCGTCGATCGCCACTTCCAGCGCCAGATGCCCCGGCGCTTCGCCGGGCGCGCGCATCGCATTGCCTTCCGGCAGGTCGAGCATGGCGACATGATTGGCGGTCATGCGATTGGCGCCGGCATAGACTTTGGGCGTCTGGGCCGTGCCATCCTCGCCATCGGTGCCGTTGATGTTGCTCGACCAGTTTTCATGCCCGATCGCCGTGATCCGTCCGTCCCGCTCCGCGCCAATACGGATGCGCTGGATCGTCGCCTGGCGGTGGGTCGCGTTATTGGCCATCAGCGGGCGCTGCACGGCAATCTTGACCGGCCGTCCGGCCGCCTTGGCGCCCAGCGCCGCCAGCACGGCATCCGCCCGCACGAACAGCTTGCCGCCGAAACCGCCGCCAATATAGGGCGAATCCACCCGCACATTGGCAGGGTCAATGCCCAGGATCTTGCTCATGCTCTGCTTGGCCCAGGCGATCATCTGGTTGGACGTCCAGAGCGTCAGCCTGTCGCCCTCCCAGGCAGCGATGGTGGCGAACGGTTCCATCATCGAATGGCTTTCGTTCGCGGTGCTGTACCGCGCGTCGAGCTTCACCGGTGCCGCGGCGAAGGCGGCGGCGAAATCGCCCTGACTGCTGGTGTCGGGCTTGCCCCCCTGCCCCCTGGCCAGCGGCGCGGCCGGGGCGACGGCAGGAAAATCGAACACGCCCTTGTCGCGCACATAATCGGTGCGGATGAGCGCCGCGGCGGCGCGCGCCTGTTCGAAGCTTTCGGCCACCACACAGGCGATCGCCTGATGATAATGATGGATGTCGCTGCCGCCGAAGAGCGGGGCATAATTCATCATGCCCTTGCCGACCGGCTTGGTATCGGGCGCGGTGACGATCGCGATCACGCCCGGCGCGGCGCGCGCGAGGCTGGTGTCCATCGCCGCGATCCGTCCCTTGGCGATGGCCGATCCGACGACGAAACCATAGGCCTGGTTGGCGATGACATCATGGCGTTCGGCGGCATAGGGCGCCTGGCCGGTGGTCTTGAGTGGGCCGTCGATCCGGGGTGTCGACTTGCCGACGATCTTGGCCTGATCGAACAGATTGGCCTTGGCGGGGGCATCGAATTTCATGGGATCAACTCCTCGCCTGGGCCATGAGCGACGCCAGCGTCCGCTCGGCCAGTTTCAGCTTGAACCTGTTGTCCTCAGTCGGACGGGCATCGGCAAAGACCTTCTCCGTCACGGCGCGCGCGCCGCCTGGAAAGGCGCCTTCGGCCGCTTCCACCCGCCAGGGCCGATGGGCGACGCCGCCAAATGCCACGCGTCCGCTTCCGTCCTTCTGGATGACGGTGGCGACCGAAACCAGCGCGAAGGCATAGGAGGCCCGGTCGCGCACCTTGTAATAGAGCTGAGTGCCGCCGATCGGCTTGGGCAGGGTGATGGCCGTGATCAGTTCGCCAGCCTCCAGCACATTGTCCCGCTGTGGTTCATTGCCGGGCAGGCGATGGAAGTCGGCAAAATCGATTGCGCGCTTCGCGCCATCGGCCTTCACCGTCTCGACCTTCGCATCGAGCAGGCGCAGCGCCACGCCCATGTCGCCGGGATAGGTGGCGATGCACTGGTCCGACGAACCGATGACGGCAAGCTGTCGGGAAAAACCGCCGATCGCCGCGCAGCCGGTGCCGGGCCGACGCTTGTTGCAGGGCATGTTGGTGTCGTAGAAATAGGGGCAGCGGGTTCGCTGCAGCAGGTTCCCCGCTGTCGTCGCCTTGTTGCGCAGCTGGCCGCTGGCACCGGCGACGATCGCACGGGCAAGGACGCCATAGTCGCGGCGGACCGCCATGTCCGACGCCAGCGCCGTGTTGGTGACGAGCGCGCCGATCCGCAGCCCGCCCTCCGCCGTCTTCTCGATCCGGTCGAGCTTCAGATCCTGGACATCGACCAGATGAGTGGGCGTCTCGATCTCCAGCTTCATCAGGTCGAGCAAATTGGTGCCGCCAGCCAGATATTTGGCGCCTGGCCGGCCGGCCACGGCCGCGGCGGCCTGCTCGGGCGTCTTCGCCCGTTCATAGGTGAAGCTCTTCATGCCTTTGCTCCCGCGACCTGCGCCATGGCCTGCGCGATGTTGGAATAGGCGCCGCAGCGGCAGAGATTGCCGCTCATCCGCTCCCGCATCTCGATATTGGAATAGTCCGGGGCGCGGGTGATGTCCGTCTGGACATGGCTGGGCACGCCCTGCTCTATTTCCTTGAGCACGGCAACGGCAGAGCAGATCTGCCCCGGAGTGCAATAGCCGCACTGATAGCCGTCATGGGCGATGAAAGCGGCCTGCATCGGATGCAGGTTGTCGGGCATGCCCAGCCCTTCGATCGTGGTGATCTCGTCGCCCTGATGCTGCAGCGCCAGGCTGAGGCAGCTGTTGATGCGGGTGCCGTTGACCATCACGGTGCAGGCGCCGCACTGGCCATGATCGCAGCCCTTCTTGGTGCCGGTCAGCTTGAGATGTTCGCGCAGCGCGTCGAGCAATGTCGTGCGGGTGTCGAGCTTCAACTGCTGTCGCTTGCCATTCACGACGAAGTCCACCGCCATCATTGGCGGCGACGCAGCGGGAGACGGCTGCGCCTGCACTGGCGCTGGAATGACGGCAACCGTCGCGGAGGCGGCACCGCCCGCCAATATGCCGCGTCGCGACACGCCCATATCCGGAAAATCGGCCATGAAAATCTCCCCTGCAGACGCTGGTTGCGCGCTCTATCGAAGAAAAACTGGCGGCCGTCTTCCGGCCTGCCATCTACCCAGATTGAGGATAACACAGGAGAGGCCGTTCAGGTTCATGCGATGATCGGCATGATGTCATGATCGGGAATCATGAATGCCGCGAAGATTGCAACAGCTTCCGATGGCTGTCCATCATGCAGAGCGGCCCCTCCCCGGCCGATCCAGCCAACAAATCTCCAGCTATTTGGGTTCGAAAATAGTGCCTAATAGAATAAGCAAACGTTTGCATATCCATCATCACTCTGTATGATCGACGACAGAAAGGTCGCAAGGGCGACGGAGAGGATCTATGCGGGACAGAGCCAGCAAACCACGAATGCATCTGTCACGCATCGTCGAAATGAATCTCGGTTTCCTCGGCATCCAATTCTCCTTTGGCCTGCAACAGGCCAATATGGGGCCGATCTATCGCTATCTTGGCGCGGATGAGGCGCATTTGCCGCTGCTCTGGCTGGCGGGGCCGGTTACCGGCCTGCTCGTGCAACCGATCGTGGGCGCATTGAGCGACCGGACGGTCAGCCGCTGGGGGCGGCGCACGCCCTATTTCCTGATCGGCGCCATATTGTGCAGCCTGGGCCTGCTGATGATGCCCTACAGCCCGACGCTCTGGTTTGCGGCCAGCCTGCTCTGGATGCTGGATGCGGCGAACAACATCACCATGGAGCCCTATCGCGCCTATGTCAGCGATCGGCTGGACGAGAGCCAGCGGTCGGTCGGTTTCCTGACGCAAAGTGCCTTTACCGGCCTTGCCCAGACGCTGTCCTATCTGGCGCCCACCCTCCTGGTGTGGTGGGGCTTCGATGCCGATCTGGTCGATGCGAACGGCATACCGGACGTGACCCGGATCGCCTTTCTGATCGGCGCAGTCATTTCCATCTCGACGATCCTGTGGTCCGTGCTGCGCGTGCCCGAACTGCCGCTGCCGGCGGAGGAGATTGCACGCATGCGCGGCGAGCGGCTGTCCTTCGGCACGGCGCTGCGCGACTTCATGGCGGCTGTGCGCGACATGCCTGTCGCCATGCGCCAGCTTGCCCTGTCGATGCTGCTGCAATGGTTCGCCATGTTCGCCTATTGGCAGTTCATCAGCTTCGCGCTGGCCCGCTCCATTTTCAATACGGCCGATCCGACGAGCAGCGGCTTTCGCCAGGCGGTGCTGCTCACCGGCCAGGCGGGCGCGCTCTACAATGCCGTCGCCTTCCTCGCCGCCTTCGCCATGGTGCCGCTCAGTCGGCGGATCGGGCCGCATTATGTCCATGCCGTCGCGGTCACCTTGTCCGGCGCTGCGATGCTGGCCATCCCCGGCACCAGCGATAGCACGCACCTGTTCCTGCTGATGATCGGCATCGGCATTGGCTGGGCCAGCATGATGGGCAATCCCTATGTCATGCTGGCCAACGCCATCCCGCCCGAGCGGACCGGGGTCTATATGGGCATTTTCAACATGTTCATCGTCATTCCCATGCTGCTTGAAACGCTGATCGTGCCGGTCATCTACCACCCGCTGCTGGGCAGCGATCCGCGTAACATCCTGTTGATGAGTGGTGTGATGATGATCGCCGCCGGGGCCGCCACCCTGATCGTCAGGAAACCCCGAAAGAATTGATACAGCCGCGATCCGGATTGTCCCCCGTCCTTCCCTGGCCTAGACGATAGGGCATGACGGATCATCAGAACGAACCTGTCCGCAGCATAACCGACCTCGCCCGGATCGCCGGGGTCTCGGTATCGACGGTATCGCGTGCGCTGACGTCGAAGGGCGCGCTCAACAAGGATACCCGCCGTCGTATTCAGGAACTGGCGGCCCAGCATGGCTTCCAGTTGAATGTGGCTGCGCAAAATCTGCGGCTGGGCCGCACCGGGGCAATCGCTGTCCTACTGCCCCTGGGTCATGAGCGCGGGCAACATCTGTCCGATCCCTTCTTCATGGCGATGCTGGGCTTTCTGGCCGACGAACTGACGGAGCGCGGCTATGATCTGCTGCTTTCGCGCGTCCTGCCCGATGGCGAGGATTGGTTGGACGCCTTCATCCGCGCCGGCAGAGTCGATGGCGTCATCATCATCGGCCAGTCCAACCAGAGCGCTGTGCTGGACCGTACCGCGAGCCATTATCGCCCGCTGGTGATCTGGGGCGCCCATGCCGAGCGCAATCAATATCTGACGATCGGAACCGACAATGTCGCCGGCGGCGCGCTGGCGGCGCGCCATCTGCTGGAGCGTGGACGCGGCAAGCTCGCCTTTTTCGGCAATGTCGCGGTGCCGGAATTTGCCGCCCGCTATGAAGGCTTTCTGTCCGCCCTGCCCGCCGATGTGCGCGATCGGGTCGAACTGGTCCATGCGCATGTCACGCCGGAGGCGAGCTATCGCGTGGCGGCCGACTATTTCGCGGCGGGCCGTCGCCCCGATGGCGTGTTTGCCGCATCCGACGTCACCGCCATGAGCGTCATCACAGCCGCCGCCGAACAGGATATCCGCGTGCCCGACCAGTTGTCGGTCGTGGGCTTTGACGATGTCCCGCTGGCACGACTGTCCAACCCGCCGCTTACCACCATCCGGCAGGATATCCGCCGCGGTGCCGCCCTGCTGGTCGAGCAGCTGTGTCAGCGGCTCGCGGGCGAGGAGGTCGGATCGATCCAGATCGCGCCGGAGATCGTGATCCGGGAGTCAAGCTGACAAGAAAAGGCCCGGCGCCCTGAGGGAGCCGGGCCTTCGAGGTAGCCGAAACATAGGTTCCGGCATCGGATCGGGTCAGAAATTATAGCGGATCGAGGCCGTCACGGTGCGGCCATAGACCGCGCTATTCTGGAAGATGCCAGTCGTTGCGCTGATCGGCAGCAGCTGGCCGCCACCGCGATAGCCAAGCGTATCGAACAGATTATTGGCGTTGAGGCCCAACTCCAGATTCTCGATTGGCCGCACCTTCACGAAGCCATTGAAGAAGGTCGTGCCGCGCACGGTGTAGAGATTGAAGTCGTCATTGGGTGCGCTGGACTGCCCGCTGGCCGACAGGCCGACCGCGAACAGGCCCGCATCATAGGATGGCGAGATCAGATAGGTGAGCTTGGGAATGCCACCGGGCCGGTTACCGACCAACGCCGCCGTTGCGCTGTCCTTGATCTTCGGGTTCACCCAGGTCGCATCGACCGCCAGGCGGAAATTGCCGAGATTGAGGCGCCCGGTCAGTTCCACGCCCCAGGAGCGATAGTCGTTGGAGATGTTGGGATCATTGTTCGGCGGCGGATTGTTGATCCGGGTAAAGTCGTAATTATTTTCGGTGAGGGTCGAGCGAAATCCGGTGACTTCCACCGAATAATTGCCCGACCCACCGACGAAGCCACGATGCTTCACGCCCACTTCCTGCTGATTGAGGAAGTTGATCGCCGTGCTGACACCCTGGCTGTTGAGCGACCCGTCGGCATTGAAATTCCCGCCCAGCGTGCGCCGGTCGGCATTGAAGCGCCCGCCCCGGCTGACGCGGGCGAAGATGCTGGTGCTGGTGTCGAAGGCATAGAGCGCACCGAACGACCAGCTGGTATAGCTGCGCCGGTAATTGATCCGCTCGATCGCGCCGCCCGGCACCATGGACGGGATGGTCGCGCTGCCCACTTCATCGCTGACGATATAATCGGGGCCAACGACGCCCGCCTGCGCCGTGCCTTCGCCGCGCACCCGATCGAAGCGCACGCTGGCGTCGAGGTCAAAGCCGCCGCCCGAATAATTGGCCGACAGGAAAGGCGCATCATCGGTATATTTGAGGTCTACACTGCGGGCGCAGCAACTGCCCCAATTGTCGTTGAAGCCCGCCTGGCCCGCTGCGGTGATCTGCGAGCCGGTGGTGGAATAGAGATTGAGCGGCGCGGCATTTTCGCCTTCCAGCGCGCTATATTGGCGGTTTACATGCCAGTCCTGAACGATGTTCTGGCTCATGTGGAACCAGCCCGCCTGCACCGTGATCTTGCCCGCACCGACATCGAACCTGCCGGTCAGCGCCAGATTATTGGCGATGCTGCCCATATCCTTCATCACCGTGTTGATGTTCGGATTATTGTTCAGATAGGTGCCGGTATAGGCCTGCCCCTTGTTCGGCCCCGCCGCATAGCGGATCGCTCCCACCGTCTGCCCGTTGACGGTCGATCCCAGCACGCTGGCGGTCGTCGCGACATTCAGGAACTGGGTGGTGAAATTGCCGCTCATGTCAGTGTAGCGGAAATTATTGTCGACGGTCAGCGCGTCGTTCAGCTCATAATGGAATTGCGCCCCGACGGAGGTGACGCGGGGGTGGATGCCCTCCACGTCGGCATTTTTGAGCACGCCATTGGTATCGACATATTGGAAGCTGCGCTGGTAGATGGAATAGGTCGATCCGTCACGCGCATCGAAGCCCGGCAACGGCTTGAAATTAGTGATCTTGTTTCCATCGATCGTCACCAGCGACGGCATGGTGGTGTTGGTCGGCGCCTGTTCGTCCAGCCGCTTGAAATTGAAGCGGATATAGCCCCGGCCGTCGCCCAGATCCTTGGTCAGATTGGCCTTCACCTGATAGCCGCGCAGGATGTTGAAATCCTCATTGGTCGGGCCGCCGCCTTCGCGGGCATAGCCACCGACATGGAAGCGCAACGTATCGCTGATCGGGCCGCCATAGTCGAAATCGACGCGCGTCTCGCGGAAACCGACGCCCTTGGACAGGCCGATCGAGCCGCCCTCCTTCTCGCCAGTCTTGCTGATATAGTTGACGACGGCGCCGGGCGCCTGGCTGGCGAAGGTGGAGGCGGAGCCGCCGCGCACGGCTTCCACGCGCTCGACATTCTGGTCGAAGCGCAGCCAATAATCGTTGTTGCCGAACTGGATGTCGCCGAACAGGGTGACGGGCAGCCCATCCTCCTGCAGCGCGACATATTCCGAGCCGCCGGTCGAAACCGGGATGCCGCGCACACCGATATTGGCGTTGCCGCCCGGCCCCGCCGTATCGGAGGGCTGGAGGCCGGGGATGGAGCGCAGCACTTCGGCTTCGGAACGCGGCGTAAAATTCTGGATCGCTTCCTGGCTGACCTGCGACACCGAAATGGACGATCGGAACCGCGACTTGTCGCCGGCTGCGGCGGTCACGACAATATCCTCGCCATTGATGGGTTCGGCATTCCCGGCGGCCGCAGCCTGCGCTTCGGCAGGTGCGGCATCCTGCGCCAGGGCAGGCCCGCCGAGGCAGGCCATGGCCAGCGCGAGCGTGGAAATGCGGCTTGGCTGAAAGCTGGTCTTCATCATCCCCTCCTTAGGGCCGCCGCGCATCGCTTCGCGGTCGGTTGAAGGCCTGCATAACCACCACTGCAAACCTTTGCAACATATTACAGCAAACGTTTGCATTTCATCTCGTCAGCCCGGCGTTTATGGCTATATTGCGATCAGATAAGCGGCGGCTGCGGCCCAGAAACAAGAGCAAGCAGGTTGAGGATGAAAGACGATAACAGCCTCGTCGATCTGGTCGCGAACCAGCCAACATCGCCGTCTTCTCCCGATGCCGCCGCCTGGCTGCGATCGATCGAGTCGGCCATTTTGGACGCCTTGCGCGCCGGGGCTGGAGACCAGATCCCCTCGCGATTGGAAAAGGTCGGCATAGCCTGGCCAGACCATCCCCGCCTCCTCTGGCTCAAAGCACTGGTTCTGCGCGAAATGCAGACGCATGAGCCTGCGCTTATCGCCGCCGAGCGCGCGGCTGCTCTGGCGAAGGATGATCCGCCGGCGCAGGCGCTGTTCGCCCAACTACGCTATGAAACCGGGCGGAGCGCAGCCGCGCAATTCGCTGTCGCCCGCGCGCTCGCGCCTGGAGACATGGCGCTGGTTCGTGGCCATGCCGGCGCGCTTGCAGCGGAAGGCGACAGCGATGCGGCACTGGCCCTGATGACGGCTGCGCTTGACGAGCATCCCGACTGGATCGAGGGCCAGACCTATCGCGCAACATTGCGGCGTCTGGCTGGTGCAGGTGCGCGCGCGGATGAGGGCTTTGCCGAGGCGCTGCGCACCGAGCCGCATAATCTGGCGCTTCATCTGGCTCGCTTCCACTGGTTGGCCAAGGCGAAATCATGGGATGATGCCCGCGCCGTGCTGCACGATGCTAACCGCGCCTGCGGCGATGCCGGCGCGCTGGAGGTGGCGCGCCTCTATCTGGAGGCGGAATCGGGCGCAGCGTCGAACAGGCCCGATCTGTTCGACGGGCTGGCCGACCGCCCCGATCCTGGCCTAGCCCTTGCCCGTGTTCGTCACGCATTGCGCTGTGGCGCGCCGGAGCGGGCGGTGCAAATCGCGCTCGCACAGCTTGGCTCACCATCCGCGCCCCTGTTCTGGCCCTATCTGTCGATCGGCTGGCGCTTGCTGGGGGACGACCGGGCGACCTGGCTCGATCGACCAGAACAACTCATCCATGCGGCCGACATCGGTCTGGACGCCCGAGAGGTGTCCGATCTGGCCGACCTTCTCCGCACGCTGCACACCGCCACCGCCCCCTATCCGGATCAGTCGGTGCGCGGCGGTACCCAGACCGACCGGCCACTGCTGTTCCGACATGAGCCGATCATTCAGCGCACCCGCGCGGCGATCGAGGCAAACGTGCGCGACTATATCGATCGCTTGCCTGCCGCTGAGCCGGGCCATCCGCTGCTAGGAACGCCACGCGGCGAGGTGAAATTTGCAGGTAGCTGGTCCGTGCGCCTCCATGCCCAGGGCTTTCATGTCACCCACACCCATCCGGTCGGCTGGATCAGTTCGGCGCTGCATGTCGCCTTGCCCGACCCGGACGCTATGGGGAAAGAGCCTTCGGGCTGGCTGCGTTTCGGTACACCGCCGTCGGAACTGGGGCTGGATCTGCCGCCCTATTGCGATATCGAGCCGAAGGTCGGGCGGCTGATCCTCTTTCCGTCCACCCTGTGGCACGGCACCGTGCCGTTCGCGGATGGCGAGCGGCTGTCGATCGCCTTCGATATCCGCCCACCGCGCCGCTGAGCACTCAGCTTTCGAACAGATAGGCCGCGCCCTTGTAATCGCCCTTCAGCTTCACGCGCAGCCCCTGTTCCATCCAGTAGGCGCCGCTCGCCTCCGTCGGCACATCATCGGGCAAGGCCGATCCGTCCAGCATCCGCACCCGATAGCTGCGGAGCGGATCAAGCCCCTCAGGATGGAGCGCCTCCACATTGTCGCGGAAGGATGAACTGTGCAGCATCTGGAACAGCACGGCCCGGCGCTTGTCCGGGGAGACAGGGAAGGTCGCAGAGCTTGCCGCATCTGGCCGAGGTGGCGCGATGCGGTAGAGATCGCCGCGCTGCACGATATCCCGAATGGACTTGTAGGCGGCGATCCATTTCCTGGCCGTGGCAAAATCCGCCTCCTGCCAATGATCCAGATTGGCGCCTATCCCCAGGCTGCCCTGCATGGCGGACAGGAAGCGATAGTCGAGACTGGTTTCCCGGCCGTTCGCCCAGTTGGGGCTGTCCGTCACCCAGGCCATCATGATCGACGGCGCATAGGCCTGGGTAAAGCCGTCCTGAATGATCAGCCGATCATAGGGATCGGTATTGTCCGACGTCCAGCTCTGGTCGGTCAGGCCCATAATGCCCAGGTCGATGCGTCCGCCGCCACCCGAACAGCCCTCGATTTCCAGTCCCGGATGCCGCCGCCGCAGTTCGGACAGGATATAATAGAGGTTGCGGACATATTGGACCTGCACCCGCTGCTGATCCTGCGGCGGCACGCCCGGCCAGCCGGCCTCGGTCCAGTTGCGATTATAGTCCCATTTGAGGAAGGCGATGTCGTTCTGGCGCACCAACCGGTCCAGAACCGCCAGAAGATGATCGCGCACATCGGTCCTGGCAAGGTTCAGGACGAGCTGGTTGCGGCCCTCGGTCCGCGGACGGTCCGGGAAGTTCAACACCCAGTCGGGGTGGGCGCGGTAGAGGTCCGAATTGACATTCACCATCTCCGGTTCGACCCAGAGGCCGAAATCCATGCCCAGCGCCTTCACCCGGTCGATCAGAGGCCTCAGGCCATTGGGAAATTTGCGCGGATTGACCGTCCAGTCGCCCAGCCCCGCCTTGTCATCGTCGCGCGCGCCGAACCAGCCGTCATCGACGACGAAACGCTCGACGCCGATCTTCGCCGCCTTCTCGGCCAGTGCCATCTGTCCGGCCTCTGTCACGTTGAAGGTGGTCGCCTCCCAGCTATTATAGAGAACCGGCCGGATCTTCGCCTTGGCACCGCCGGGAATGATCGCAGCGCGCTGGAACGCATGAAAACGGCGCGAGGCGTCTCCCATGCCCTTATTGCTGTAACCCGTGTAGAAAATCGGTGTGTCCAGGCTCTCGCCCGGCTTCAGCGCCCAGCTGAAATCATAGGGATTATAACCGCCGCTGATCCGCACCCGGCTGAGATTGTCGAGGCCCACCGACAGGCGGAAGGAACCGGACCAGGCCAGCGCCCCATACCAGACAGGACCATCCGTCTCGCTGCCCTTGCCGTCCTTGACCAGCGCAAACCAGGGCTGATTGCCATGGCCGGTCGATCCTCGGCGACTTTCCAGCACGGTCAGGGCTGGCGTCACCGACGTTTCTACCTGCGACCATTCCGACGCATGGCGCCCCGTCAGATAGCGGAGACGATAGCCGTTGCCGACCGGCAGCGTGTAGGTCGCCGCCGCAATCTGGTCGATGCGCACCGGCTTGCTGTCGCCATTGCGAACGCTGGCCGATCGGGCGATCACGCCCGTCGCCGGATCAATCGCATAATGCAGTGTCACCGTGAGCGGCCGGCGGATATCGGCCAGTTCCACGGTCAGCGTTTCGCCCGAAATCTTGTGACCGCGATATTTGAGAACCAGATCGCGATTGCCGTCGGCGAACACCGCCTTGATGCCCGGTTCGCTGACCAGCCCCTCCCCCTGCCCGGCATATTCCTGCGCCGTGATCGATCCGGCCGGGTCGAAACCCGACAATTCGGTGGGATGCCGGGCTATGAGCGGCGCCTTCTCATCCAGCGCCTGCCCCCAATAGAGCGGCTGGAGATAGCCCTGCTCATCCACACCCATGGCATAGGTCACGCCGCCGCCATCGAGCCGCATCACCCGACCATCCGCTGTGGCGCTGACCTTTGCCCAAAGGACGCCAGGACAGGCAAGAGCCGTGAAGACGGTAGCCGCCAGGCACAATGACCGAAGGGATCGCATATTCATCATCCTTGCCTTTCCTCCAGGGCATCAAGTGCCAGCGCGACCGCGCCGAGCGGCCCTGCCTGATCGCCCAGCGCGGGGGTGCGCACGATGGCCGCGATAGTGTCCGGTGTTACAAACGGCAGATAGCCAGCCAGTTGCGCGACAACCTTGGCCCGAACGCGATCGAGCAGATCGGCGCGGCCCATGCCCACGCCGCCGCCAATCAACACCTGCCGCGCTGCCGTCATGAGCAGGATCGTGGACACGAGCTGGGCAAGGTCATGGGCGACATGATCCCAGCGGGGATCCTCCGCATCGATCTGGTCACCCGGCTGGCCGAAGCGCCTTGCCAGGGCCGGGCCGGACACCAGCCCTTCGATACAGTCGCCATGAAAGGGGCAGGCGCCAGGGAAATCATCCCCCTTCGCCCGGCGAATGGCGATATGCCCCAGTTCCGGATGCATCGCGCCATGCAGCGTTTTGCCATTCAGGGCGAAACCGCCGCCCAGCCCCGTTCCTACGGTGAGGTAGCAGAGGCAATCGGATGGTTCCTGTCCCTGTGCCCCCGCGCCCCAGCGCGCTTCGGCCAACGCCGCCGCATTCACATCGGTATCGATCGCTGCCGGACAGGGCAGCGCGCCGGCCAGCGCACCAAAAATGTCCGTATCGCTCCAGCCAGGCTTGGGCGTTGGCAGCATCCGGCCGAAATCCCCAGCATTGCTGTCGAGCCGCAAAGGACCAAAGGAGGCGATGCCCAAAGCGGCAAAGGCCTCTTCCGCGTGCCAGCGGGTCAGGATTTCCCGTGCCGCGCCCAATGTCACGTCCGGTGTCGTCGTTGGCACCAATTGTCGCTCGACGATCTCGGTTCCGCGTGCGCGCAGGACGAAAACCTTGGTCCCGCCCAGCTCGACACCCGCGACCAATGGGGGCGTCATGCCGCCACTCCAGCAGCATCGCCATCGAGCCACAACTGAACGAAGGGTGCAAAGGCGCCACCGAACCGCCGCTTGCGTCCTCCCCCTCCCCAATTATCGACAAAGCTGGTGACCCGCAGATCAGGCAGCACCATCCAGCTATAGCTTTGCGCAGGCACTTCATGCGGGTTGGCGAAGACGAGGCCACTGCCGTTGATCGGGTGCCAGGGGCCGCTCAACATATCTGCGACCATGCCGTAGAGGCCCGTCGGCCCTATTGGCCCTTGTGGATTGAACACATGGGCCTGGGTCGACCAGAACAGATAATAACGCCCCTGATGGAACACCACATGCGGTCGTTCCAGCTCATTATTGACGCCGTCGGCGACGATCAGCGGCGGCTGGACGGTCCAGTCGTCCGGGCGATCGGCCGGGGCGGTGGCAACCCCGATTACCCCGTTGAAAGCCGATGCCGTTCCCGCCAGCGAGCCGGCGAAAAACAGATGATGGCGACCATCTGCAGGGTCGCGAAAATAGGCGGGATCGCGATAGGCCTTGATCGTGCCGATGGCGCCGCCGCCCGTGGTGGGCATATACCAATCCGGCATAGGTGGGATCACTTCGCACAGGTCGCGCCAGTCCTCCAAGCGATCGTCATCGCCAAGACTGGCCCGTGCGCTGAACATGCGCTGCTCAAAGGTCAGTCCATTGTCGCCGCGCCGCCCAGCGGCCGTGAAATAGAGGATCACATCGCCGGTGGCATCGTCGACGATGGCCGATCCAGACCATTCCCGGCTGCCCGGCGAAAAGCCATCTGGCATGGCAGGCCCAAGGTCGGACCAACCGCCATCCTCGTGGCGAAGCAGATGAATGCGTGCATGACCATGGCGCGCGTCCGGATCATCAAATCGCGGCGCCCCGAGCGCCATCCAAAGCTCACCCCCCGCAGCATTGGCAAAGGGCGCGCCATCCCGGCGCTGGATCGGCCACGCATCCCAAATGCCCAGGTTGAAGGCGACCGGGGCAAAATCCTTGTCGGTGATTGGGGCAATGACGATCGGCGACGAGGGAATTGCAGCAACATGCGCAGCCGTCCAGGATATCGTCACATCAGCGCCCTCTTCATGGGAGGAGGACGCCGTCAAGCGTGCAGTCCCAACGACATCCTCCCCAAGATAGAAGCAGGCCCATTCGCGCGGATACGCCCGTCCGACCGTGCTTCATCGAAGGCGATAAAGTTTTATGCAAACGTTTGCAAGCGCCAATCAAAAGGGTAGCATCGAAGGACTGCTGGCCTCTCGACGCTAAACTTTCAATTGCCCCCAGTTGAGCGGCGATGCCATTTCCCGGATCATCGGCCATCCGCCTGCGCCAAAACCGGACGCTGGCATCTGCCCCGAATGAAGGGTTGGATGCGCCTTATATCAATCGGCCAACCAGCCGGATATGATCTCGCCCCTATGCCCTTCGGGCGCCAACGCCGCGCGCAATGCCTCCAACAAGGGCGGCAGTGCCTGCGTGAAAGCATAGGGCGGATTGACGATGAAGAGGCCTGCGCCATTATAGATGCCGGGTTGCTCGCTATCGTACAGCCAATGCTCCACGCACAGCAGCTTGGGGATGCCGAGCTTGCGTAACTGCTCCTTCCACCGCCAATGCGTGGCATGGTCTTTCAGCGGAAACCAGATAACGGTCACGCCATGCGCCCATTTGCGCTGCGCGGCGGCGAGGGTCGCAGTGATGCGTGCGCGCTCGTCCGTTTGCTCGTAGGGCGGGTCGACCACCACTACGCCACGCGCGGTGCGGGGCGGCACCATGGCCAGCCAAAGCTCATAGGCGTCGCGTTCATGCACGGCCGCGCTTGTGCCGCGCATCACACCCCGCAGGGTGTAGGCGTCTTCCGGGTGCTTTTCATTGAGGATCAAGACATCCTGCGGGCGCAAAAGCTGCGCCAGAAATTGCGGCGAGCCGGGATAAAGGCGCGGTTCGTCACCCACATTCACCGCCTGCACGGCGGCGCGATAGTCGTCCAGCAAGGGGGTCGGGTCGGCAAAGGCCCGCAGCACGCCCTGCGTTGCCTCGCCGGTGCGTTGGGCATCGTCGCCGCCAAGATCGTACAGACCGCAGCCGGAATGGGTGTCGATCAGCGTGAGCGGGCCCGGCTTGTGCTGCAAGGCCCGCACCAAGGCAATCAGCAGGCTGTGCTTGACGACATCGGCGCTGTTGCCCGCATGGAAGGAATGGCGATAATTCATAGTGATTCATAATCCTGACGATCTGCCTTTACGAGTTGCAGGGCCTTCTGCAAAGCGAAGCTAGGCCTTGTCCGCGAGCACGATCATGCGCCCGTCCAACGGCAGTCGGAGCCGGATTGGCAGACCTTCGCCGTTATGGGCAGCGGTAATGGCATCCATCATCCCGTCCCAGGCGCCCGCCTTCCGGCACCGCCCGCAGCGGTTGTGGTAGGTCGTGCGCGGGGCATGGCAGGCGGACAGAACGCGCCATGGCGCACCAGAGCGCAGCCGCCAGCTGCTCCCCTCGCCAAGTCTTGCTTCCCTGCTTGGCTAGGGGCACCCACACCTTAGCTTGCTCGCATAAACCTCTGAAGTTTATGGGGTCGCGGCCCAGGTGCCGACCGCCCGCTTTTTCCATGCAGTGCAGACGCTAGACGATGGAACAAACGCATCAGACGTACGCCATCTCTTCGATCACTGTGCCAACGATGCTTCCTGTTGCCCCTTCAACGCAGAATGACGCTGGTCAGATCTTCGCCTCGCTTATGCCCCTCGCGGATCAGGTCAATCAGTGCCTGTAACTTGCGCGGAATATGGCGACGCCCGGCAAAATAGAGCGACAGGCCGGCAAAGGGCGGCGTCCATTCGTCGAGCAGCGGGACCAGTCGCCCGGCCGCGATATGGGGTAGCGCGCCGCGCTCCTCGACATAGGCCAGCCCAGCGCCATCGACGGCCGCGTCCAGGATCAGGTCGGTCGCGTCGAGGACGAGATTACCTGGCGCGTCGATCAGCATGGCCTCTCCATGCCGCTCGAACTCCCAGCGATAGAGGCGCCCGCTGGATAGCCGCATGCCAATGCAGCGATGGTCCAGCAGATCGGCTGGCACGATCGGGGCGTCGCGCCCGGCCAGATAGGCCGGTGCGCCGACGACTATCATCCGCAGTTGCGGAAAGATCGGCACGGCAATCATGTCGGGCGGGATCGCATCGGCCAGCCGCGCGCCCGCGTCGAAGCCTTGCCCGGTAATGTCGACCAACGCGCTTTCGGTCACGATTTCGACCATGACCTGCGGATAGCGGCGGCCATATTCGAGGATGATCGGCTGCAGCATCATCCGCGCCGCGCCCGGTGATGTGTTGATCCGCAGCGTGCCGGACGGTTCGCTGGCATCGGCGCCCAGATCATCCACAATTTGGGCGATCGCCTGCAAGGCAGGTCCGATCCCTGCCACGAACTGCTCACCCGCGGCGGTCAGCACCACGCTGCGCGTCGTCCGGTTGAACAGGCGCACCGCCAGCCTCTCCTCCAGTGCGGCCACCGCATGGCTGAGCGCGGAGGAAGACAGGCGCAGATCGCGCGCTGCCGCGCGAAAGCCGCCGTGCCGGGCGACCGCCAGTACCGCCTCCATCTCCGCGACGCTCGGCATCATTGCGCGAAATTCCTTATCAGTCTGTACGATATTGTCCTTCTTATCAGATCGACGGCGCGGGTCCACATATGGCGCAGATGCATAATGGAGGCTTCATGCCATGCAGATGATCAGCGAAAACTATATCGACGGCCGGTTCCAGCCCGTGTCAGGCGATGAACAGGCGCCCTTGTTCAATCCGGCCACGGAAGAGCAGATCGGCATTGTCCGCCTGTCCAACGCAGCGGATGTGGATACCGCGGTGGCGGCGGCGAAGCGGGCCTTTCCCGTGATGGCCCACAGCACGGTGCCCGAGCGCATCGCGATGCTGCGGCGCCTGGCCGATGTGGTCGCCACCCATGGCGATGCGATGGCATCCGCAATGGGCCAGGAATATGGCGCCCCGACCTATTTCATCGACTATAGCGCGCGGCGCGCAGGCTCAGTCTTCCTCGACATGGCCAATGTGCTGGAAAGCTATGCCTGGCAGCGCCGGATCGGGGCTGCGGAGGTCGAAATGCGCCCGATCGGCGTCGCGGCGGCGATCACGCCATGGAACAGCAATTTCGGCTTCATCTGCGCCAAGCTGGCCACCGCGATCGCAGCCGGTACATCCATCGTCATCAAGCCGTCCGAGATGAGCGCGCTGCAGACCCATGTCCTGCTGCAGGCGCTCGACCGGGCCGACCTGCCGGCCGGCGCGCTCAACATCGTCAACGGATCAGGTGCGGTCGCAGGCGCGGCACTCACAACGCATCGCGACATCGCGAAGATCAGTTTCACCGGATCGACCGGCACTGGTCGGGCGATCCTGCATGCCGCCGCCGAACGGATGGCCCGCGTCACGCTCGAACTGGGCGGCAAGGGCGCGCAGATCATCCTCGACGATGCCGATCTCGACGCCGCTGCCGCGCAGGCCCTGACGAGCGGCTTCATCAACAGCGGCCAGGCCTGCATTGCCGGTACCCGCATCCTGGTTCCCGCGCGGCTGAAGGGCGCGTTGCAGGATCGCCTGATTGCCGCGCTGGCACACTGGCCGGTCGGTCCAGCCAGCGATCCAGCATCGCGCATCGGCCCGATGGTCAGCCAGAAGCAGTGGGACCGGGTGCAATCCTATATCCGGCTCGGTCGGAACGAGGGCGCAATCCTGCTGGCGGGAGGCGAAGGACGTCCCATGGGCCTGGATCGCGGCTGGTTCGTGCGGCCCACCTTGTTCACCGATGTCGACAACCGCATGCGCATCGCGCGCGAGGAAATATTCGGCCCGGTGCTGTCGATCATCGCCTATCAAGGCGAAGCGGATGCGATCCGGATCGCCAACGATAGCGATTATGGCCTGCAAAATTATCTGCTGGGTACCGACCCCGACCGGCTGAAGCGCGTAGCAAGACAGCTGGACTCAGGCCGGGTCGTCATCAACGGCGCGGCACATGAGCCGCTCGCCCCCTTTGGCGGGGTCAAACAGTCAGGCATCGGCCGCGAATTTGGCAGCTTCGGCCTCGACGCCTTCCTCGAACCGCGCACGGTGCTGGCATGAGCCGGATCGCGTTCGTCACTGGCGCCAACAAGGGACTGGGCAAGGAAGTGGTACGCCAGCTCGGCCAGGCCGGCATGACGATGCTGCTCGGCAGCCGCGACGCCGGGCGCGGCGCAGAGGCGGCGGCAGAGCTGCGCGCCGAGGGAATCGACGTCCAGTCGATCCGCATCGACGTGACCAGCGACGCCAGCGTGATCGCGGCAGCCGCTCAAATCGAGGCCGAGCATGGCCGGATCGACATATTGGTCAATAATGCCGGCATGTTGCGGCGCGTGCCGACGATCGAGACGTCGGCGGCGAACATGCGCGAAACCTATGACACCAATGTCTTCGGCCTGGTGCGGGTGACGCGGCAGATGCTGCCGCTGCTGGTCCGATCCGACGCACCGCGCATCGTCAACGTCGCCAGCACCAGCGCCTCGCTCGCACTCACCAGCGATCCCGCCACGATGTTCGGCCAGTCGGACACGATCCTGGCCTATGCCTCGTCCAAGACCGCGATCTTGATGCTGACGCAACATTATGCCCACGCCTTCCAGCGCAGCGCGACGCACCGGCACATCCGCATCAACAGCGTAACGCCCGGCCATATCGCCACCGACCTCAACGGCCATGCCGGCACCCGCACGGTCGAACAGGGCGCGCGCGCGGTCATGACCTTTGCGACGCTGCCGGACGATGGCCCCAATGGCGGCTTCTTCAATGAGGATGGCCCCCTGCCCTGGTAGGACGAGGACGCCCCTTATTCGGCATAGTCGGTGAAGACGAGATCCTTGCCCTTCTCCAGCCGGTCCAGCTTCTGGTGACAGGCAAAGCAGCTCTGCACCACGGCCGGGTCGGGATTGGGCCGCCCACCTTCGAACTGGCCATAGCCCCAGCCTCCGGTCGCGGCGTAGCGCTTCATGTCCTTGACGCTGACCTGTACATTGGTTGGCGCGCCGGCGACGAAGGATTGCGGGGCGGGAAACACCGCGTCGTTGCGCGGCGAGGCCTGATAGCGCCAGGCCAGCCGGACGATCACCGCGCCATCGGGAAAAGGCCGCTTGCCATCACGAAAGGCCTTCACCGCGATGGCATTGCCCAGGATCGCGCGAATATCATCATTCCTGCCATTTTCCTGCGCCACGCTGATCAGTTTCCAGTCGCGATAGCCCTTGGGCAGGGTCACGCCATAAATGGGAGAAGCCTGCGCCTCGCGGGCCGGGCCGGCAAAGACCACCGATCCGCCCAGCAGCAATGCCGCCATGCCCAGGGCCAGAGTGCCGATCCGTGTCATCGCTGGCTCCCTCATCCGGCCATGCGTGCGGCGTCGAGCACCGCCTGCGCAAAGGCCGCCGGCGCCTCCTGCGGCAGATTATGACCGATGCCACCATCGATCAGCCGATGGTCATAAACGCCCGCGAACTTCGCGCGATAGGCGGCCGGATCGGGGTGCGGCGCGCCATTGGCATCGCCTTCCATCGTAATCGCCGGGATCGTCACCGGCGGGCCGGCGGCCAGTTTCGCCTCCAGCGCGTCATATTGCGGCTCGCCTTCGGCCAGGCCCAGCCGCCAGCGATAATTGTGGATGACGATCGCGACATGATCTGGATTGACGAAGGAGGCCGCCGACCGGGCAAAGGTCGCATCGTCGAACGCCCAGCGCGGCGACGCCAATTGCCAGATCTGCTTGTTGAAGGCGTTGGTATTGGCGGCATAGCCGGCCTTGCCGCGCTCCGTCGCGAAATAATATTGATACCACCATTGCAGTTCCGCGGCGGGCGGCAGCGGCTTGGCATTGGCGGCCTGGCTGCCGATCAGATAGCCGCTGACCGACACCAGCGCCTTGCACCGTTCGGGCCACAGCGCCGCCATGATGTCTGCCGTGCGCGCGCCCCAGTCGAAGCCGGCCACCACCGCGTGGCGGATGCCCAGCGCATCCATCAGCGCGATGCCATCCGCGCCCAGCGCCGCCTGCTGTGCATTGCGCGGGGTGGCTGCGTCGCGGAAGACGGTGCTGCCATGGCCGCGCAGATGCGGGATGATGACCCGATGCCCCTGCGCCACCAGCAGCGGCGCGACCTCGGCAAAGGCGTGGATGTCGTATGGCCAGCCATGAAACAGCAGGACCGGCGCGCCATCGCGCGGCCCCATGTCGACATAGCCGATATTGAGCACACCGGCGTCGATCTGGCGGATCGGGCCCAGCGCAGGCGGGTTCGCCCCGGCAACCGGAGCGGCAAACGCCCGACCAGCCGACCCGCCAGCCACCAGCGTCGCGGCCATGGCGGCTGCGACACGAACGAAATCCCGGCGAGCGGGGTCTGCAATATCCTGACGCATCATCATTCTCCCATCCATGGGCTGAGCCACACTCCGATCTGACCGGAAATCGCGGCGACCACTTCCTGATAGGCGCGTCGCCGGCGATGCGCCTGTTAATCGCTGTGATCTGCTGTGAGCGCGCATGGTTCCCGTTGTCAGTCCGCCGTCGCCGCCTTCTCGATCAGCCGGGCGACTTCGGGTGCGTGCGACACCATCACGACATGCGATCCGCCACGGATCACAACGCTCTGCCGCGCCGCTGCGCGCTGCGCCATGAAGGCCATGGCGGCGGGCGGGATGTTGCGGTCAGCGTCGCCATAGATGAACCAGGACGGCACGGTCTTCCACGCTGCCTGGGTCGCGGCTTCCGACAGGGCGGCCTCGGCAATCGGGCGCTGCCCCGCCGCCATCAGCCGAGCTTCGGTCGGCGGCACGTCCGCGGCGAACTGGTCATGGAAGCGCGCCTGCAGGATATAGAGATCCTTGCCTCCCGAACCGAGCGTTACCGGCGGTGCCAGTGCCGGCCCAAGCGTGCTGCCGGGGAATTTTCCGGTCAGGCCGATGGCGGTTTCGCCGACGTCCGGCGCGAAGGCGGCGACATAGACCAGCCCCTTCACATTGGCTGGGCCGGCCGCCGCCTCGCTGATCACCGACCCGCCATAGGAATGGCCGACCAGGATCACAGGTCCGGCGATGCTGCGAACCAGATCGGCCACGACATCGGCGTCGGCCCGCACGCCGCGCAGCGGATTGGGCGCGGCGACGACCCGATAGCCATCCTGTTCAAGGAAGGGTATCACCCCGTTCCAGCTGGAACTGTCGGCAAAGGCGCCATGGACCAGGACGATGGTCGGCTTGACCGGCTGGGCCTGGGCATTGCCTGCGGCAAGCCCCGCCAGCAATGCGCCCATGATGAGAGTCCGCATGTCAAATCTCCTGAGGCTCGGGGTTTCAGACGAGCGTGACCAGGGCATCGATATTGCCCTTGATCGCCTTGGAATAAGGGCAGGTGCGGTGCGCCTGCTCAATGATCTGCCGGGCCATGTCGGGCGCGAGGCCGGGCACCGAGACATTGAGCCGGGCGGCAAGCGAATAGCCTTCGTCGCCATGGCGCAGCGACACTGCCGCATCGATCGCCAGGTCATCGGGCAGGGTCACGCCCTTCCCCTTCGCAGCGATCGCCATCGCGCCTTCGAAACAGGCAGACCAGCCGGCCGCGAACAATTGTTCGGGATTGGTCCCCTGCCCCGGTCCGCCGGGCGTGGAAAGAGGAAGGTCGAGGCGCCCATCGGAACTGCGGGCGTGGCCTTCGCGTCCACCGGTCACATGGACCTGGGCGGTGTAGAGCGTCTTGGTGTCGGACATGGCAAGTCTCCTTTTATTGAGGGGGTTCAGCGCAGTGGGCGGAAGGCAATGCGCAGTTCCTGTGCGAACAGCATCGGCTGTTCCCAGGCGGCGAAATGGCCGCCATCGGCCACCGCGTTGAAATAATGGAGGCGGCTGTAGCAGCGCTCGGCCCAGCTTCTGGGCGCGCGAAAGATCTCGCCGGGAAAGACGCTGATCGCGACCGGCAGGTCGATGACGCCGCGCGCGTTGAAATTATTGCTATGATCTTCCCAGTAGATCCGGGCGGCCGAGGCGCCGGTGCCGGTCAGCCAGTAGAGCGAAAGATCGTCGAGGATGGCATCGCGGCCCAGCAGCTTCTCGGGCTGGCCGTCGCTAAAGGTCCATTGCGCGATCTTCTCATACATCCACGCCGCCATGCCGACCGGCGAGTCCACCAGCGCATAGCCGATCGTCTGCGGCCGCGTGTTCATCATCGCGGCATAGGCGGCATTGTCGCGGTAGAAGGCGGCGAGCTGGTCGAAGGCCCGGCGTTCCGGCGCGCTCAAGGTGGCGGGGGCGGGATCGCCGGCGGCAAGGATATGGGCGATCTCGGCCGGCACCACGGCCGGCATGTTGAGATGGATGCCGATCAAGCCCGGCACATGCTGCAGAGCCATGCGCTGCGAGATCACCGATCCGCAATCGCCGCCCTGGCTGACATAGCGATCATAGCCCAGCCGCCGCATCAGCACTGACCAGGCCCGACCGATATGGTCGGATCCCCAGCCCGGCACGCGGGGCTTTTCGGAAAAGCCGAAGCCAGGGATCGAGGGAATGACGAGGTGGAAGGCGTCGTCGGCCGTGCCGCCATGCGCGGTCGGATCGGTCAGCGGACCGATGACCTTCAGAAATTCCAGGATCGACCCCGGCCAGCCATGGGTCAGGATCATCGGCAAGGCGCCCGCATGACGCGAACGGACATGGATGAACTGGATGTCGAGCCCGTCGATCCGGGTCATGAACATCGGCAGCGCATTGAGCTGCGCCTCGACCCGGCGCCAGTCATAGGCGCCCGCCCAGTAGCGCATCAGCGGTTCCAGCGTCTGGCGACGCACGCCCTGACTGTCATCAGCGACCGGCTGGGTGTCGGCCCAGCGGGTTTCGGCGATGCGCCGCTTCATCGTTGCAATGTCCACCTGCGGGATGGCGACGCGAAAGGGCCGAACAACCGTGTCGTCGATCGCCGCCCGCAGCGCGGACGGCATGGCGCCGGCCGCGCCTGCCAATGCAGCACCTGCCATGAACCGGCGGCGTGATGTCGAATGGGGTTCCGTCATGTTCATTTCCTCGATCCGGGAAGTCATGGTCCCGGAGATAGAGGAGCGCGCGCGGAACGCCCGTTAGTTGGGATGATGGGGCGTTAGCCGTTGCAAATGCGATCTGCCGCCCGCGCCACTGCCGCCAACTAATGCGCCCGCACAGGGCCTAACAGGCATCCGCGCGACCGGCCGCTACATTGCAGGCAAGAGAGCAACCACAAGGCCGCCCGCCATGACGAGAACCCGTTCCATCCGCTTCATCACCGCCGCCCTGCTGGCAGCCGGTGCTACCACCATCGCCTGCTGCGCCGATGCGATCCGCGCAGCCCCCTCCCTTGCCGCGCCGTTCGGCGCCCCGCGAAAGGCCATTGACGTGCTCGATCATGCAGGCCCCTGGCTGACGCCCGTGCCAGGTGGCGTGGCCTCCCTGCGCGGAAAGGTGGTGGTGGTGAATTTCTGGACCTATTCCTGCATCAACTCGCTGCGCGCCCTGCCCTATCTACGGGCCTGGCAGGAACGCTATGGCGACAAGGGGCTGGTCGTGGTCGGCGTCCATGCGCCCGAGTTCCGGTTCGAGCATGATCCCGCCAAGGTCCGTCAGGCCACAGCCCGGTTGGGCGTGGGCTATCCCAATCTTCAGGACAATGACTATGCCGTCTGGCAGGCGTTCGGCAATCAGGGCTGGCCCGGCTTCTATTTCATCGACGCCAAGGGACAGGTGCGCGGCTATCGCATCGGCGAGGGCGATTATGCCGAGTCCGAACAATTGATCCGCCGCCTGCTGGCCGAGGCCGGTCACGATCCTGCGGCCATTCCCTTAACGACAACCCAGGGGAGTGGGATCGAGGCGCCGGCAGACTGGCGCAATCTGACATCGGGCGAAGCCTATCTGGGCCATGACAAGGCAAGCGGCTTCCGATCGCCCGGCGGCCTGCGCCGGGATGCGACCGCTAGCTACAGGGCGGCAACCGATCTGCCGCTGGGCGGGTGGGATCTGTCCGGCGACTGGACCGTCGGATCGGAATTTTCCCGCCTGGACGCACCCAATGGCACGCTGCGCTATCGCTTCCATGCGCGTGACGCGCATCTGGTCCTGGGCGGCGCACCCGATGGCCACCCGATCCGTTTCCGCGTGACGATCGACGGCGCGGCGCCCGGTGCCAGCCATGGCGCCGATACCGATGCGCAGGGCTGGGGCGAAGTGCGGGACGACCGGCTCTACCAGCTTGTCCGCCAGACCGGCCCCATTCGCGATCGCACCATCGCCATCCAGTTCGCCCGGCCGGGGGCCAGAGCCTATTCCTTCACCTTCGGCTGATTTCCCGGTCCATCTTTCGCCACCCTACTGGTCGTTGCCTTTCGCTAACGATATGGCAATGCAGCAGACAGCGGCGCGAGCGTCGCCGGAAATGGGACGGTGCGAGCGTGGCGAACGGAGACAGGCAGCTTCTGGGCGAACGGCGCAGCTTCGGCCCCTTCGCGCTGCTGCCGGCCGAACGGCTGCTTACCCGCGATGGTGTCCCGGTCGAGATTGGCGGCCGCTCCTTCGACCTGCTGGTGGTGCTGACCGAACAGCCGGGGCAGATCCTTTCCAAGCGCGACCTGTTGAAGCGGGTCTGGCCCGATGTCGTGGTCGAGGATGGCAGCCTGCGCTTCCATATGGCGGGCCTGCGCAAGCTGCTGGGCGAAGGCACCGATGGCGCACGCTATATCGCGACCCAGGTTGGTGTCGGTTATGCCTTCGTCGCCCCGGTCGCGGTGCAAGGGCCGGAGACGGGTCAGACCGTGACGTCCGCCCCTGCCCCGCTCGCACCGACGCATAATATCCCGCCGCGCCTGCCGCACCTGATCGGCCGGACGGAGGATCTGGCGCTGTTGCAGAACAGGGTCGTCGATACGCCGCTGTTCACGATCGTCGGCGCCGGCGGCGTCGGCAAAACTTCGCTGGCGATCGAGATCGGCCACGCCCTGGCCCCGCAATTCTCCAATCGCGTCGCCTTCGTCGATTTCAGCATGCTGGAAAATCCCGGCCTGGTGCGGCCGATGATCGCCGGCGCCATGGGCCTGACCGTGCAGAGCGACGATCCGCTGGCGGTGATCCTGGGCCATCTGCGCGATCAATCCTTTCTGCTGCTGCTCGACAATTGCGAGCATCTGATCGCCCCCACAGCCGAACTGGTCGAACATATCATCGACGCTGCGCCGCAAGTGCGCATCCTCGCCACCTCGCGTGAGCCGCTGCGCGTCCGCGGCGAACATGTCCATCGCCTCGACGCGCTCGGCTATCCCAACGATGGAGAAGCCCTGACGTTGGCACAGTTGCGCGCCTATCCCGCGATCGAACTGTTCCTTGAACGGGCGCGCGCGGCCGACAGCCAGTTTCGGGTCGATGAGAGTGACGCGTGCCTGATTGGGGATCTCTGCGCCCGGCTGGGCGGCATGGCCCTGCCGATCGAACTGGCGGCCGTGCGCGCCGCATCTCATGGGCTGGAGGCGACGGCCCGGCAACTGGGCGAACGGTTCAGCCTGATGTGGCCGGGGCGGCGCACCGCCCTGCCGCGTCAGCAGACATTGCAGGCGACGCTCGACTGGAGCCGTGACCTCCTGCCCGACGTCGAGCGGATCGTGCTGGAGCGGCTGGCCATCTTCGTCGGCCCCTTCTCGATCGACGCGGCGCTCGCGGTGGTGGCCGACGCGCTGGTGGGCGCGGACGATATCGCCGCCGCCGTCGATCAACTGGTCGCCAAGTCGCTGATCGCGCCAAATCGGATGCGAGGCGCGGGTACCTATCGCCTCCTGGAAATGACCCGTGCTCATGGGCGCCAACATCTGCTGACCCGTGGACAGGCCGAGGTTAATGCCAATGCCCGGCGCCATGCCGCCTATTATCTGGCGGAACTGGAAGCCCTGCTCGCGCAGGAAGATGACGTCCTTCAGGATCAGCGCCCCCTGCGGCAGCAACTGGGCAATATCCGCAGCGCGCTCGATTGGGCCTTTGGTGACAATGGCGATCGGCGCATTGCCGTGCGCCTTGCCGCTGCCAGTGCGCCGGTCTTCCTCAATCTCTCGCATCTGATCGAATGCCGCAACTGGTGCAGCCGGGCGCTGGCCGAAATGATGGACAGCGAACGCGGCACCGCGATCGAGCTGGAATTGCAGGGCGCGCTCGCCATCGCGCTGATGTTCACCCGTGGCAATCGGCCGGAAGCCGGCAAGGCGCTCGACCGCGCGCTGGAAATCGCCCGTCTGCTGGACGATCACTGGAGCGAGCTGCGCATTCTTGGCCGACTGCACATTTTTCATGAGCGGATCGGCGAATATCAGGTCGCGATGGATCACGCCGCGCGGGCAATTCAGGTGGCCGAGGCGGTCGGCGAGGATGAAGCCATCGGCGTCGCCTATTCGCTGTCAGGCATTTCGCACCATCTGGCCGGCGACCAGATACAGGCGCGCACCGATCTGGAAATGTCCCTGGCGCATGCTCCCCAATCGCTGCGCAGCCAGACGGTGCGCTATGGCTTCGACCATCGCAATCGCTCCATCATCGCACTGGCCCGCACGCTCTGGCTGACCGGTGATGAACAGCGGGCCAAGGCGCTGGCGCGCCAGGCCGTCGAGGACGCCGCGACGCTCAATCATCCCGTGACGCTCTGCATCGCGCTGATCTGGTCGCTGTCGATCCATAGCTGGATGAGGGACTTTGCTGCCGCGGAGGAGACGCTCGCCACCTTTGCCGACTGTGCCGAAGCCAATGCCCTAGGCCCCTATATCGCCGTAGCCAGCGGATTTACCGGCGAGTTCGCGATCCTGCGCGGGGAAGCAGGCGGCGACGCGCTGACAGCCATCGAGCAATGCCTCGTCCGGCTGCGCACTGCCCGTTATGATCTGCTGACGACGCCTTTTTCCATCGCACTGGCGCAGGGCTTGATGCTCGACACGCGTTTCACAGAGGCTGACAAGGTGATCGACGCCACCATCCGGCGATGCGAGGCAAATGGCGAACAATGCCTGATGCCCGAATTGTTGCGGATCAAGGCCAGGATCGCAATCGGACTCCTCGACAGCGCAACCGCGAAATCCTCCCTGGATAACGCCATCACGCTCGCGCGCCGGCAAGGCGCTGTCGCATGGGAGTTGCGGGCCGCCGCTGATCTGGCTTCCCCGTAACGGCTGTTGGCGGATAGGTTCTGGGCGCAGGAGAAACGCGCGACAGGCCTATTGATTGCGTTGCCGCTCCCTTTCCTCCGTCTGCCAGACGGTATCGCCGTTTTGCCAATGGGTCGGGCAGCCCCGGCAATCCTTCATCCAGGCATCCTGGAACACGGCAAAGCGCAATTGCACGCCATCCATGACGGCGCGTTCCAGGTCGGCTTCGTAGAATTTGGCTTCCATGAGATCGGTGTTGATGAAGCGCGCATCCTGAAAGCTTGCTCCCTTGAGCAGCGCCTTTTCCAGCGTGGCGGCGGTCATGTCGCTGCGGTCGAACCGCGCCTTGGCTGCGCGGACGAAGGACAGATCGGTGCCGCGCAGCGATGCCCCTTCCAGACGGGTGCCGCCCATGAAGGCCGTGCTCATCCGGGCGCCGTCGAGGTCGGCGCTCGTCAGCTTGGCGCCAGTCAGATTGGCATGGCGCAGATCGGCGCGCGCAAGCTTTGCTCCGGTCAGGTCGGCGCCGCTGAGGTCGGCATTGGCCAGATCGGCAAAGCGCAGGTCGGCGCCGGGGCAACTCGCCTTCGGTCCGATCCGGCAGCCATTGACGATCCAGGGATCGGGGCGCTCCTCGACATTGGTGATGAGCATCTGGGCAGTGGCTGGCGGGACAGCCAGCGATGCGGCCAGCAGGGACAGGATGATGCGCATGGCAGGTTCCCCATGAAAACAGAGTCCGCCCGGTCGGTCGGCAAGGGAGGCACCGGCCGACCGGGCGGATCGGCACCGGGGGTGATGAGGCCCCGGTGATGCCGGAAGGGGATCAGCCTTCGGGCAGTTCGAACACCCAGAATGAGCCACCCTGACTGACCGAGCGCGTCAGGTCCGCCATGTCGCCACCCCATAGCGGCACCGCGCCGCCATAGCCCGAGGCGAGGCCGATATATTGCTTGCCATCCATCTCCCAGGTGATGGGCACGGACACCACGCCCGACCCGGTCTGGAATTTCCACAGCTCCTCGCCAGTCTTGGCGTTGAACAGCTTCACATAGCCGTCGCTTGTGCCCTGGACGACGATATTGCCCTTGGTCGTCAGGTTGCCGCCCCATAGCGGCAGATGCTCCTTCGCCTCCCAGGCGATCTTGCCGGTCTTGGGGTCCAGCGCCCGCAGCACGCCGACATGATCGTCGAACTGCTTGCGGATGCGGAAGCCCTGACCGAGATAGGCGGCACCCTTGTTATAGGTCACATTCTCGGTCCAGTAATCTTCCGACCAGTCGTTGGACGGGATGTAGAACAGTCCGGTTCCCGGATTGTAGGACATGGGCATCCAGTTGGTGCCGCCCAGGAAATTGGGGGTGACCTTGATCACGTCCCCCTTGTCCTGGCCTGGTGCGGGCGGCGGCGGACGCTGCCCCGGATTTTCGATCGGCCGGCCATTGGCCACATCCCATTTGCTGGCCCAGCTGATGTTCGGGACGAAGGGATAGATGCCCAGCGCCGATCCTTTCTGCTTGCTGATCTTGCCATCGCGCTTGGTCAGCTTGTCGAGATCGGTCAGGAAGAAATAGCCGTTGCGATCGGCATGGGCGCCGGCGCGGATCGTCTTGCCGTCCTTTTCCAGATCGAACAGCACGATCGGGTTGTTGCCCGAAAAGTCCCAGGCGTCGTTGGGCGTATGCTGGAAGAAGCCCACCGGCTCGCCGGTCGAGGGTTCGATATAGACCTGGCCCGATGTGTAGAGGCTGTCGCCCGGCGAACGCTTCCAGGTGTTCCATGGCGCGGGATTGCCGGTACCGATGACGATCGTGTTGGTATTCACGTCGAAGGTCGCCGACTGCCAGGGGGCTCCGCCGCCATGGTTCCACGCCTCGACCTTCTTGCCATCCTTGTCATTGGGCCAGCTCGGCGCCTTGGGATCGCCAGTGAAGCTCGACGGCTTGCCGTTGAGGCGGCCCTGATGCCCCTCAACCATCGGCCGCATCCAGATTTCCTCGCCGGTGTCGGGATCGCGGGCATAAAGTTCGCCCACCACGCCGAATTCATCACCGGACGATCCGTGGATCAGCATGACACGGCCGGTCTTCTGATCCTTCACGATCGTCGGCGCGCCGGTCATGGTGTAGCCGGCCTTGTGATCCTGGAACTTCTTGTTCCACACCACCTTGCCGGTCTTGCGGTCGAGCGCGATCATGGAGGCGTCGAGCGTGCCGAGAAAGATCTTGTCGCCATAGATGGCCGCGCCGCGATTGATGACGTCGCAGCAGGGACGGATGTCATCGGGCAGGCGCGCGGTGTAGGACCAGATCTTCTTGCCCGTCGCCGCATCCAGCGCGAATATCCGGCTGTAGGATGCGGTCACATAGATGACCCCGTCATAGAAGAGCGCCTGGCTTTCCTGTCCGCGCTGCCGCTCGTCGCCGAAGGAGAAAACCCATTTGGGCACCAGTTTCTTCGCAGTGTCGCTGTTGATCTGGTCGAGCGTGCTGAACCGCTGGGCCCGCACGCCCAAGCCGTACATCAGCACATTGTCGTTGCTCTGCTCGTCATTCAGGATGTCGTCCCAGCTCACGCCTGGCAGCTTGAAATCATGCTTGGCCGCAGCCCCATTCTGGCCCAGCGCCGGCCCCGCCAGCATCGTTGCCAGCGCCGTAATAGCCGCCAGCCGCCCCCTTGCTCCTCGCATCGCATCCTCCTTGGCAGTGCGGCTTGATCGCCGCTTACCCGGAGAAGTGTAGGAAGGCTTTTTGAGAGCGTCCTGAGCGCTTGATGAGAACCCTCTCAATATCGCTCATGCTTTGGTCCCATGCCGCAGCATGAAACCGACCCCACGCACCGTCAGCAGGTCGGGCGCGCAGGCGTGCGCGGCCAGGCGCTTGCGCAAATAGCCGACATAGACATCGACGCTGTTTTCCGTGACGTCGGCGTCGGTGCCCCACGCCATGTCCAATATCTGGCTGCGCGATACCACCTGTCCCGCCTGACGGGCCAGACACAGCAGCAGGTCGAACTCGCGCCGGCTGCAATCGAGCGGCTCCCTCTCGATCTGCGCCGTCCGGGCACGAATGTCGATCGCCAGCGATCCCAGCGACAGGCGCTCGGCATCGCGGCCTTCGCGACGTCGAACCATGACCGCCAGCCGCGCCAGCAATTCCTCGAAGGAAAAAGGCTTGGTCAGATAATCATCGGCGCCGCAGCGAAACCCCTCCAGCTTTTCGTCCAGGCTGGCGCGCGCGGTCAGCATGCAGATCGGCAAGTCGACCCCGTCCTGCCGCAACTGACGGCACAGGTCGGCGCCATCCATATCAGGCAGGCCAAGATCCAGGATCGCGGCATGGAACAGGCCGGATGCCAGTCGTGGACGGGCCCGCCGTCCCGATGTCTGCCATTCCACCATATAGCCTTCAGCCATCAATCCGCGATGGACGAAGCGGCCGATGCCCGGATCATCTTCCACCAGCAGGATGTTCATGACACCACCGGCAAGGTCAGCGACACGCACAGGCCCTCCCTCATACGGTGATTGGCAGCGTCCAATTGGCCGCCATGCCGATCCGCGATCCATCGCGCGAGCGCAAGCCCGAGCCCGGTGCCGCCCCGGCTGCGTCCGACATCCGCCTGGAAATAGGGATCGAAAATCCTGGCCAGATCGGCCTCCGCCACGCCCGGACCATCGTCGCTGATCGCGATGCGCGCGCGATCGCCGTCCGATCGCATATCCAGCCGGATCATGCCCTCGGGCGGCGAGAATTTTATGCCATTATCGATGATGGCAACGAGGGCTTGGCGCAATCGATCGGGGTCGCCGACGATCGGCACCGCATCGCTTGCCGTTTCAAGTTGAAGCCCGATACCACTTGATCGGGCGAAAGGGGCCACCATGGCATGGGCGTCGCGCAGCACGGCGGCAAGGTCGATCGGCCGGGACGCGACCAACAAGGCGCCATCTTCCGCCTGGGCCAGCGCCAGCAGGTCGTCCAGCCGCCGATGGAGGAACTGGCCGCTGTCGACGATATGGACCAGCGCATCCTCCAGTGCAGCGCGATTCTCCGGCCGGCGCAGCGCCACTTCTGCTTCACCGCGCATCACGGTGACGGGCGTGCGCAGCTCATGGCTGACCTTGGACAGGAACAGCCGACGCCGGCCATCGATATCGCGCAGCCGTTGATTGGCCTGTTCCAGGGCCGTCGTGCGGGTGGCCACCTGCGTCTCGATCGCTTCCGCCATATCGTTGAACTGGGCGGCCAGATGCTGTAGTTCGTGCAGCCCCTGCAGCCGAACGCGTGCAGGGCCCCGTTCTGCCCTGAGCCTGTCTGTGCCATCGATGAGCGCAGCGATGGGCGCCACGATGCCGCGCCACAGCAGCCAGCCGGTTGCGCCACACAGCAGCAGGATGAAAAGCGCCACGCTGCCAATCAGCCAGCCGCTCCAGCGCTGCGCCTGTGCGATCGATTGCGCGGCCTCCCGCGCCTCCCCCTGTTCCCGGACGGCGATGTCATGCGACAGAGCGCGTGCCGCCCTCCATCCCGCCCGATCGGAATTGCCTATGATCCCGGCGAGTTCTAGCGCCCTTGCCCATTCATGGCTTTGCTGGGCCTGACTTTCCGCGTCGGTTTCGATCAGGTGCCGTTCGTTTTCAATACTGCCCAGATAGGCTCGCATGCCGACTGCAATGGCCTGATCCATGGCAACATGCTGTGACCGATCGGCCAGTTGCCGGGCGACGATGTCCGCCTCCAGCCGGGTGACCAGCAGCGCCTGATGCTGGGCCATTTCGATCCGCGAAAGCAACCGAGCGGCGAGCCTGTGATGCCAGATAGATGTCGCGATCAGCACAGCGAGCGACAATATCAGCGCCAATGCGCCCGCGACCATCGCCTTCCTGAAGCTCACCGGCACCTCCCCGATGCGCTGTCATCCGCACCTGCATGGATGCCGAACATAATGGGCCAGGCCGCGCGGTTGGATCATACTTTGGTCCAATAAGGTTTTCCTGACCCATGCCGGACGCTCAGTTCCTAATTTTCGCGGACCGGAAGCAGACATTCCGTTTAGTCGCATGGGCGCCTAATCACGATAGCGCACGGCTTCGACAAACAGCTTGAAAGCGGCGGAGGCATGCCGCCGGTTGGGATAATAAAGCTGATAGCCCGGCAGGTCGGGCGTGAACTTGCCCAGAACCTGGATCAGTCGCCCGGCATCAAGATCATCCTGCACCTGATCGGTCGGCAGATAGGCGAGACCGTGACCATCGAGCGCCGCAGCACGGACGAGTTCAATCGTCGTCAGCGCCAGCGGCCCGCCGACGCGCACCTTCGCCTCCCGCCCGCCGCGCATCAGACGCCAGGCCAGGGGCACCCGAGAACCGGGCAAGCCCAGATTGATGGCGCGATGATCGACAAGGCCGGCCGGAGACGCCGGCGCGCTTCGTCCGGCGAAATAGGCGGGCGCACCGACGATCGCCATTGGCACATCCGCGCTGATGCGAACCGCAATCATGTCCTTGGCGATCTCGCCGCCCAACCGAACACCGGCGTCGAACCGATCGGCCACCACATCCGCGAGCGCATAGTCGATCGTCAGTTCAACCGTGACATCCGGATTTTCAGGGAGCAGCTTGCGCATCGCTGGCAGAAGGATGGTCTTGGCGGCATGCTCCACCGTCGTCACGCGGATCGTGCCCGATGGCCGATCCCGCAAATCCCCCAGCGACGCAATGGCGCCGTCCAGATCATGCAACATCGGCCCCAGCGTGGCGATCAACCGTTCCCCTGCCTCTGTCGGGGCGACGCTGCGCGTGGTGCGGGACAGGAGGCGCATCCCAAGCCGCTCCTCGATCTTGCGCACGATCTGGCTGAGCCCTGATTGCGCCATGCCCAGGCGTGCGGCCGCCTTGGTGAAACTGCGTTCTTCCGCAACGATCACGAATGCCGCCAGATCAGCGATCTCATCGCGCCTCATTCATCACTCCAGTGATAGGACCAAGCAGCATTACCTATCTAATCCACGCAATCGCCAGGGTCTATATCTCCCTTATCGGCAGACGATCCCCCCGTCGCCAGCCCTGAGGAGACCGAGACATGAGCAAGATCAGCTTCGCCAATTCGAACAACCCGTCGATAGCCATGTCGGCCGTCATCAACCTGCCCGAAGGCTTTGATGCAACCCGGCGCTATCCGGCGATCGTCGTTTCGCATCCAGGCGGCGGGGTGAAGGAGCAGACGGCCGGCACCTATGCCCGCAAGCTGGCGGAGCAGGGCTTCGTCACGATCGCCTTCGACCGCTCCTATCAGGGCGAAAGCGGTGGCGATATTCGTCAGCTGGAAAATCCCCATATCAGCACCGAGGATGTCAGCGCGGTCATCGATCATCTGACGACGCTGCCCTATGTCGACCGGGACCAGATCGGCGCGATGGGCATCTGTGCCGGCGCCGGCTACACGGCCAATGCCGCGATCCAGGATCGCCGGATCAAGGCGATCGGTACGGTCAGCGCGGTCAATATCGGTTCCATGTTCCGCAATGGCTGGGACAATATGGTCAAATCGATCGACGCGCTGCCCTATGTCGAGGCGGGCTCGAACGCCCGCACCGCCGACGCCAAGGGCAAGGGCCATGCGACCATGCCGCTGGCACCGATGAACGAAGCGGACGCGCCGAACGAGGAGCTTCGTCAGGCCTGGGAATATTATCATACTCCGCGCGCCGAATATCCGACCGCGCCCGGCTTTGCGACGCTGCGCAGCCTGAACCAGATCATCACCTATGATGCCTATCATATGGCCGACGTCTATCTGACCCAGCCGATCCAGATCGTCGCCGGCAGCATGGCGGGCTCGAAGTGGATGAGCGATGATCTTTATGATCGCGCGGCCAGCACCGACAAAGCGTTCCATGTCGTCGAGGGCGCCAATCATATGGACCTTTATGATGGCGAAGCCTTTGTCGACGAGGCCGTGTCCGTCCTCGCCCCGTTCTTCACGGCCAAGCTGACGGCCGCCGTGACCGAACCCGCCGAGTAATCGTGCAAGCAGGCGCCGGGAGCATTGCGCTCCTGGTATGCCCCCCATCTTTCCCGAGGAAATGATCATGGAAAGCGTTCAGATCCGGAACCGCGACATGGCCTGGCACATCGCCGCCAACATCCTGTTCCCGCCGAATTTCGATGCAGCAAAGAGCTGGCCGGCAATCATTGCCGTCCACCCGTTCGGCAGTTGCAAGGAGCAGACGTCGGGCAATGTCTATGGCAAGGCACTGGCCGAACAGGGCTTCGTCGTCATCGCCTATGATGCCAGCTTTCAGGGCGCCTCGGGCGGCGAACCGCGCTGGATCGAGGATCCGACGCAGCGGGTCGAGGATATCAGTCATGTGATCGACTATGCCGTGACGCTTTCCTATGTCGATGCCGACCGGATCGGCGTGATCGGCGTCTGTGGCGGGGGCGGCTATGTGCTGAACGCCACCCTCACCGAAAAGCGCATCAAGGCGGTCGTGGCGATCACGCCCGTCAATATCGGCCGCCTTTTCCGCGAGGGGTTCAGCAATTATGATCCTCTGGGCGCGCTCGACGCCATGGCCACGCAGCGGACGAAGGAAGCGCGCGGCGGCGAATTGCAGGTCAATGAACTACTGCCTGCCAGCCCCGAAGCTGCCAGGGACGCGGGCCTTACCGAGCGCGATGTGTTCGAGGCGACCGATTATTACAAGACCCCGCGCGGGCAGCAGCCGGGCGGCTGGACCCGGATGCTGTTCAGCCATGCGCAGAATACGCTGGGCTGGGACGCCTTTGCCTTTGCCGAGATGCTGATGACGCAGCCGATGATGGTGGTGATCGGCCAGAAGGTGGGGGCATTCGGCGCCTATCGCGACGGGATGGAAATCTACGGCCGATCGGTCGCCTCAAAGGATCGGCAACTCGTCGCGCTGGAGGACTGGTCGCATTATGACCTCTACGACAAGCCGGAGCCGGTCGGTCTGGCGCTCGACAGGCTGGTGCCGTTCTTCAAGACCCATCTGAGCTGAGCCTGGTCTCCATGATCGATAGTGGAGCATCGATCATGGAGACCGGCAGGACCCGCCCCTTCCCGGTCGTTCAGCACCGGCCCTCATAACGTAGCAGTTGCCACTCAACGCAGGAGAAAGATGCCATAATGGCCGAACGATTTCATATCATCACGGGCGGCCCAGGTTCTGGGAAGAGCACCTTGATTGACGCGCTTGGGTCCGAGGGCTTCGCTCACATGCCGGAGGCCGGTCGTGCAATCATACAGGATCAAGTGAGCATAGGTGGCACGGCGCTGCCATGGTCAGATCGCGAAGCCTTTGCAGCCTTGATGCTTTCATGGGACATGCGATCGTATCGAGAGGCGACATCGTATCCCGGATCCGTGATCTTCGATCGAGGCATTCCCGATGTTATCGGCTATTTGCGGCTTTGTGATCTACCAGTGCCAGCAGCCACAATGCGCGCTGCGGAAATTCGACGCTATGCCAAACGGGTTTTTATCGCGCCTCATTGGCCGGCGATCTTCGCCCAAGATACTGAGCGCAAGCAGTCACCCATCGAAGCCGAAGCGACCTATCGCGCGATGATCGATGCTTATTCTGGTCTTGGATACGAGATCATCCAGCTTCCGCTCGCTTCCGTCACTGAACGTGTAGCCTTCGTCCGATCTCACATCGCATAGCGAGTGGCTGTTAACGGCGGGGTTTACGACCTGACGTCGGACAGCATTTCTCACCTCACATGTGGCCGGACCATTATGGCTCTCGATCGGTCGCTCAGAGCCGCTGTATGGCGATAATGGAGCGCACCTTTGCCATCGAGGCATGACCAAATTCCACATTCCACGAATTTCTTGCTATCCTGTTCGATAGCCCATAGTTCCCAGCCCGTCCCCTAACGGGGGGCAAGATCGCGTTGGTGCTTCGAAAGAGGCTTAAAAGGGAACGCGGTGGAGGGGTACTGCCCCTGAAGCCGAGGCTGTCCCTGCAACTGTAAGCGGATAGCGCGATGCATATCGCGGCAGGCCAAGGATGCCTGTCGCAGCCACTGGGCCGGACGCTAACTCCTGCGAGGCCTGGGAAGGCCGTGCATCGTGCGATGACCCGTGAGCCAGGAGACCTGCCAGCGTCCGGTCGCTCTTGCCTTGGTCCAGGGGATGGCCGCGGCACGGTGTACTCCGTCTGAGCGACGAACTTGCGGCCAGGCCGCAACGGTGGGTTCCGCCGGTCGCTCGTTTGCGCCCGGTCTCCACCGCTGCGCCCGTGCGAGGGGACGTCCTCCTGCGCGGGAACCTGTCCGTTCGACTGGAAAACGCAACGGGGGTTACACATGAATACACGATCGATTCTTTCCGGCCTGATCCGTTCCGGCGCATCATGTTGCGCACTGGCGGCAAGTGTCACCGCAACGCATGCTCAGGAGACCGCCGACGCCGCGCCCGATGGCACGGAGAACATCGTCGTCACGGCGCGCAAGGCCGGCGTCCTGCAGCTTGGCCAGCAGGCCGATGCCTCCAGCCGCCTTGGCCTGACGCCTATGCAGACGCCCGCGAGCGTCGATGTCATCACCAAGGAGATGATCCGCAGTCTTGGCGATCGCACCGTCGTGGCCGCCGCGGCGCGCGCGCCGGGCCTGATCAACAATTCCTCGGCATTCGGCTATTCGCTGAGTTCACGCGGGTTCACCGGCTACACTTCGGTGATGCAGCTCTATGACGGCATGCGGGTCTATACGACGACCACGCAGACCTTCCCCGCCGATCCCTGGATGGCCGAGCGCATCGAGGTGCTGCGCGGCGCTGCGTCCGTGCTCTATGGCGAAGGCGGCATCGGCGGCGCCATCAACGTTGTGCGCAAGAAGCCCAACACCGAAGAGTTCGAAGGTGAACTACGCCTCAGCGGCGGCTCTTTCGATACATATGCAGCGGCCGGCGGGATCGGCGGGCCGATCGGGGACAAGCTGTCCTATCGCGTGGATCTCAGCTACAACCGGTCGGACGGCTGGATGGAGCGCGGACGCTCCCGTAGTCTCGCCCTGTCGGCCGCGCTGCGCTACCAGGCCAGTGACGATCTGGTGCTGACCCTGACGCATGATCGCGCCGATCTAGATCCGACGATCTGGTACGGCACGCCGCTGCGTGATGGCAAGCTGGTGCGCGAAATCCGCAAGAAGAACTACAATATCGCCGACCGCTCGCTGCGCTTCGACGATGCCTGGACCCAGGCCAAGGCGGAATGGACGCCTTCAGACGGGGTGACGATCACCAACGTCGCCTATTACCTCACCGGCTTCAAGCACTGGCGCAATGCAGAAGGCTATGCCTGGTCCGGCGATCAGATCCGCCGGTCGAGCTATCTGGAAATCTTCTACAAGACCAAGCAGTGGGGCGACCGCTTCAACGCGGTTTTCGACCACACATTGCTGGGCATGGACCACCGCCTGAGCCTGGGCGGAGAGTATAACAGCGGATCGCTGCTGCGCACCGACAGTTCGCCCAATTCCCGATCCGACCTGGTGGATCCCTACGACTACGCGCCCGGCACGTTTCTGGATGGCGCCTTCGGCACCCGGTACAAGTATAAGACAGATGTGCAGCAATGGGCGCTGTTCGGCGAAAGCCGCCTCTCGCTGTCGGATCGACTGTCGCTGGTGACGGGCCTGCGCTACGATCGCCCGAAGACCGAGCGCCACGATGCGCTCGATCCGACCGCCGACTACACCGCGCGCTATCCCAGTACCAGTTGGCGTGCGGGGCTGGTCTACAATCCCACGGACACGATCTCGCTTTACGCGCAATATTCCGCGGCCGCCGATCCGGTGACGGCGTTCCTCACCGCGACGCTGGCACAAACCAGCTTCGATGTATCCACCGGGCGGCAATGGGAAGCGGGTGCCAAGGCAACCTTCCTCGACGGGCGCGGCGAATTCACGCTGTCGGGCTATCGCATCGTCAAGAAGAAGATCCTGACCCGCTCCGCCAATGATCCCACGGTGTCTGTGCAGGTCGGCCAGCAATCGTCCTACGGCGTCGAGGCATCGTTCGGACTGGCCGTGACCAAGTCCTTCAGCATCCTGGCCAACGGCACGATCCTGAACGCGCAATATGACGACTTCGACGAACTTGTCGGCACGGAGCTTGTCAGCCGCAACGGCAACATGCCGATCGGCGTTGCCGAAAAGGCAGCCAATCTGTGGCTTTCTTGGCGGCCGGTGCAACCGCTGCACCTCGACACCGGCCTGCGCCATGTCGGCAAGCGCTATTCGGACGCCGCCAATACCCGTCGCATTCCGGCCTATACGCTCGTCGATGCTTCAGCCCGCTACGACCTGGGAGAGAAGACCAGCGTGACGCTCAACCTGCGCAATGTCTTCGACCGGATCTACGTCCAGAACAGCTATTCCACCTCACAGTGGGTGCTGGGTGAGCCGCGCAGCGTCGCGGTGACGTTCGAGCAGCGGTTCTGATCGTGCCGGCGAGGCAGGAGCCGGGCTGGCGCACCATCGCGCCGCGCATGCTGGCATCGACGGTCGGCGCCTATGGTCTGTGCTATGCGTGGATTTGCGCGGCGGTACGCCTGCTGCCGATGGATGCGGTTGACGCCAACATCCTTGCGACCTGCCTCGCCTTCATATTGTTCGTTGCGGTGATCCTTCGCGCCTTCGCAGTGCGCAGCGTCACGCGGATCTGGGGCGAACTGCTGGTGGGCACGGCCCTCCCCTTCGCCCTGATGCTGGCGGTCGCCAGATGAAGGATAGCCTGCGCCAATCCATGGGCTGGTTCCATACATGGTGTGGGCTGCTGTTCGGCTGGGTTCTGTTCGGCATCCTGCTGACCGGATCGCTGGCGGTGTTCTATACCGAGATCAACCTCTGGACCACGCCCGAACTGCGCTCTCCGGTGGCCATCGACCGGGGACGAGCCGTAGCGATGGGACGGGATTATCTCACCCGCATCGCTCCGGATGCCAGGCAATGGCGTATCGTCATCCCCACTTCGCGCGAACCTGTGCTGCGGCTGGTGTGGACCGACGAAGCGGGCAAGGCCACCACCCACCGCCTCGATCCGCAGACCGGCGTCCGCATCCCGCGCGATATGGACGCTGGGTTCTTCTTCATGCGCTATCATTACACGCTGGGGATCGATCGCAAGTCCAGCCCCATCGGCTTCCTGATCGTGGGCGCGGCAGGCCTTGCCATGCTGGCCGCATCGATCAGCGGTGTCATCATTCACAAGCGCATATTCCGCGATTTCTTCATCTTCCGCCCCTGGGCCTCGCGCCAGCGGGCGTGGATGGATGCGCACAACCTTCTCTCGGTGCTGCCGCTGCCGTTCCACATGATGATGGCCTATACCGGCCTCGTCCTGATCTATTACGCCTATATCCCCGCCGGCGTCGCAACGCTGAACGGCGGCGACGTCAAAGCCTATCAGACTGCGGCTGCGCAATCGCGCTACATCGATGTGGAGACACCCGCCGGATCGCCACAGGCCACGGTTGCGCTGATGCCGCTGGTGGCGCGCGCCGAGCGCGCATGGGGTGGCGGAGCGGCCGTCAACATCTATGTGAGCCATCCCGATCGTGCCAATGCCGCAGTCGAGATCTGGCGACAGCGCGACGATCGCATCGCCAACTTCCCCGATCGCGTGGACTTCGCAGGCGCCGACGGCCGGTTGCTGCGCGTTCTGGTGAAGCGCTCCCCGGCCCGCGAGACCCAGGCCTTCCTTGCCGGACTGCACTTCATCGAATGGGGTGGAATCGCTGCCCGCTGGCTCTATTTCCTGACCGGGCTCGCCAGCACCGCGATGGTCGGGGCTGGCCTTGTCCTCTTTACCGAAAAGCGGGCGCGCCGAGGCGGATCGGCATTTCACGCCATGGCAGGCCGGATCACCATCGCCGCTGTGGCTGGAAACATCATCGCCTGTGCGGCGTACCTGCACGGTGAGCAGTTGCTGCCTTCCGGCATCGAAGACCGGCGCAGTATGGCCGCATCTATCTACTTCCTGGCCTGGCTGCTGAGCCTCATCCATGCCGGTGCGCGGCCTTGGTCCAGCGCGTGGCCAGAGCAGTTGCGTGCGGCGGCGTTGCTCTGCCTGACTATTCCCTTAAGCACGGCTCTGGCGGGAACGCCGCTGACGTCAACGCTGGCTCATGGCGATGGTATCCGCTCAGGCGCAGACCTGACGGCGCTGGCGATGGGCGTCATCTTGTGGATCGCAGCAGGCAGGATCGCTCGCAGGCCGGCCGGAGGCGCTGCGCAGTGATCGTGAACCTGGCCCTATCCCTGGTCCTTGCGGTGGCCGGCTTCGATGCCATCCGGCGCGGTACATCCCGAAGGCACATCGTCTATCGAGCCGCCTGGTGTGCGAGCGGAGCCGCATTGCTGGTCCTGGCGCTCGTTCCCGTCGCGCAATTGGCCGCTACAATCGTGATCGCGGCAATGCTCTGGTTCTTCTGCATCCTTCCACTGGCCGGGCTCATTGTCGTCTTTGGAACACCCGCTCGCCGATGATCAAGGCTACGGTCCGTTGCTCTTCATAAGAGCTGATTCTGGGTGCCCTTATGGCAGGTTCCAGAATGGTGCCGAGCGACTGGGGAGACTGGAATGGCCCGCGCTTGGCAGCCGCTTCTACCGTTGCCCCATCCTTGCCATTCAGGCGCCGAATTTCCGTTCCTGGGCGCGGTCCGTCCCCTTTCCTATTCTGAATGCCCAGACTGTCGTTTCGAGACATGTGATTCAGGACGATAATCCCGCTTAACGGTCGTTGCGGGGTTAGCATGCGGAAATATGGATTTGCTCAACCCGGCAAACTCCATTTGCAGTCAACCATTATTGCGAACAGATCGCAAAAATGTCAGTAGCAGCCGCAATGCCTTCGAACGCCACCGCCTTGACGCGCTTGCTGCTTGCAGAACGCAACACGCTTCTGCGGCTGGCGCAACGTATCGTCGGCACCACCCCGGCCGCAGAGGATGTGACGCAAAGCCTGTGGTTTCGGGTCCAGAGGATCGACGATGAGCCGCCGATCATCAACAAGCGGGCGTTTCTCTATCGGCTGGCCACCAATCTGGCGACCGATCACTTGCGTGCCGCCAGACGGCAGAGAAAGGTTTTTGATTCCGGGGAACTACCGATCGAAATCGCCGCCGATATACCATCGGCCGAAACGCGGTTGGTCGATAGGGAAAGACTGCGCCGCCTCGAAGCGGCGCTGGAGGAACTGCCGTTGCGATGCCGGCAGGTCTTCACGCTCCGACGCATCGACGGCCTTCCTGCCGACGAGGTGGCCGAGAAGCTGGGTATCACGCTGAACGCCGTCGCCAAGCATGTCCGCATCGCTGTGAGGCATTGCCATGCGCGACTTCAGGACGATGCCGACGCATGAACGACTTCTTTCCCCTGACAAGTCCCGATCCGCAGGTGCCGGACGTCTTCATTAGCATGGGCAGGGTGGACCTGCTTTCGGAGGAATAGCGCTGGTGGTGGCTGACAGTCCCATTCCCAAGGAAATTGCCGACGAGGCGGCGCGCTGGTTCGCCGATCGCGACAGCGGCCTGCTGGATGACGAAAGCCCATTGCATGCGTGGCTGGATGCCGACCCGCGGCATGCGCAGGCCTTTGCGGAAATGGAGGTCATCTGGTCAGACCTTGGCGATGTGACCCTTTCGCCTGCAATCCCCACTCCCCTCGCCACTCCTCCGATCGCGTTGCCGATGGCGCGCGGGGCGCCGCTGCGCCGCTGGGCGCCCATGGCGCTAGCCGCCAGCCTCGCCCTCGCCATCGTCGGACAGGTGAATGACTGGCCCACGCGCTGGCAAGCGGATGCGATGACGGAAACAGGAGAGCAGCGCACCATCGCCATGTCTGATGGTTCACACATATTGCTCAACACCGACAGCGCGGTAGCATTCGACTATGCGCCCGGTCACCGCACCATTCGGCTGCTCAAGGGCGAAGCCGCATTCACTGTCGCCCCCGACCGCAAGCGTCCGTTCGTCGTCGAGGCGAACGAAGGCACTACAACCGCACTGGGAACGCGTTTTCTCGTGCGCGCTATCGACGATTCAACTCGAATAAGCGTGACCGAGCATAGTGTACGCGTGGCCTTTCCAACACAGCAGAGCAGAACCGTCGATGTCGATGCAGGCCAGAGCGTGGGCTATGCCCGTGACACTGGCCTGGGCGCAGTCGAAACCGGCAAGGCCGTCGATGCAGACGCCTGGACACAAGGGTTCCTGACATTCGAGGACCGCCCCTTGTCCGAGGTCGTCGCGGAACTTGGGCGGTATCACAAAGGCTTCCTCGGCGTAATCGGCGCGAAGGCGCGTACTCGCAGGGTCAGTGGCGTATTCAACATTCATGACCCGCTTGGTGCCATCGTCAAGTTGCAGATGTCGCTGGGCCTGGAATCGACCCGGCTGACGGATCGTCTCGTCCTGATTTACGATTGAGATTCCCACCGATCGGAAATTTTCAAAAAAATCTTTATCGCCAAGTCCCGTTTCCCAAGGGACGAACGTCAGAAAATTGAAAGCGCGTCGCAATAGCGAATTGCGCTTCTGCTTGTTCATGACCTTGGGGGTATTCATTTCGTGCAATCGAACCATTTGCGCCATTCCGTCCGGTCGACCGCCCGCTGTATCGCGCTAGGCCTGCTCGCCACCACCGGCCTTTCCGTCGCGGTGCCGGGCATGGCACTGGCTCAGAGCAGCCTGGCCTATGACATTCCTGCCGGACCGCTTCCCGCGGCGCTCAACCAGCTGGCGCGGCAGGCGCGGATCGAACTCATCTATGACGCGCCGCTGACGCAAGGGGTGTCCACTTCGGGGATAAGAGGCAGTTTCTCCCCGCTCGAAGCCCTGTCCCGCCTTCTGGCGGGCACCGGCCTCACTTTTCGCAAGAGCGGCGCCAACACCTACACCTTGGAACGGGCACCGCAGGCTGCAGCTGACACGGTGCAACTGGGTGTGCTGCGCGTGGGTGCAGGCGGGGTGACCGGGCGTTCCTCCAGGGCTGGCGCCGGCAGCTTCGGCGACGGCACGGATACCGGCGACTTGGCCTACACCTCCCCACAGTCGTCCAGTTACATCGCGCGCGACGAGATCGAACGCAATCGCGGGTTTCAGCCCAGTGACATGTTTCGCGGTACGCCGGGTGTCCTGTCGGGCGACGCCCGCAACAGCGGCGCGCTCGACGTCAACATCCGCGGCATGCAGGGCATGGGCCGCGTACCTGTGGTGATAGACGGCAGTCAGCAATCGACCACCGTCTATCGCGGCTATTCGGGCGTTGCGTCGCGTTCCTATGTCGATCCCGACATGATTGGCGGCGTCGAGGTGTTGAAGGGGCCGACCTCGGGCGTGGAAGGCGTCGGCAGCGTCGGCGGCGTGGTATCGATGCGCACGATCGGCGTGCAGGACATCCTGTTGCCCGGCAAGACTTTCGGCGTGCGCGTGCGCGGCGGCTTCAACACCAATACCCGCGGCGCGCCCGAGGCTTATACCCAGGGCGGGCTGCGGGCTTCGATGATCGGCAAGTACAAGACCGGCTGCAACTACGCGTGCGGCCCGCTGGATGTCGTGCCAGACTTCGACAACGTCAACCAGCTCGGCAATCCGCGCGGGCTGAACCGCCCGTCCTGGCTAAAGCCGACCGACGGGAACGGCAGCATCGCCGTCGCCAAGTCGTGGGACTGGATCGATCTTCTCGGTGCGGTGACCTATCGCAATACCGGCAATTACTTCGCGGGAAAGAGCGGCAATGCGCCGCACCTGACCTACACGCAATCGACTACGACGCTCCCTTTCCTGGGCTGGGAGGAATATTACACCACCGTCGGTTACGGCTCGGGCCTCAACCGCTTCCGCGCGGGCGAGGAAGTGCTGAACACCTCATCCGAGAACCTCTCGTTCCTCGCCAAGGTCACGATCCGTCCGGCGGACGGCCATGCCCTCGAACTTGCCTACATGAAGTTCCAGAGCTGGTTCGGGGAGGCCATGCCCTCGTCGATCATTCGCGGCGATGGCGCGCTCCAGGCACCGATGAGCCGGGTGGATGTGGACACCTATACCGCGCGCTACAAGTGGAAGCCGGAGAGCGATCTCATCGAACTCAAGGTCAACGCCTCGCGCACCGAACTCGATAACCGCATCCGCACCGCCTACGACTTTTCCAGCATCTCACCGGACCTCAAATATATCGACCCCTATGACGGCCGTACCCACCGCCACGGCGTGGACATCAGCAACCGCTCGCTGGTGAACGGTCCCTGGGGCGATCTGACCGTCAATCTGGGGGCATCGTTCAGCCACGATAATACCTACGCCATTCCTGGCGCCAAGCTGGAAAGCGCCGCGCGCGACGGCTGGCGGCGGGAATGGAGCGCGTTCGGCGATGTCGAATATCTGCCGGTGTCATTCCTGAAGTTCAACGGCGCGCTGCGCTACACGACCTTCAAGTCCCACGACCGCAAGCTCTCGCGCCGGTGGTATCCGTTGGAGCGCGTTTGGAGCGACTACTACCACCTGAACCAGCAGGCGGGCGGCTGGGCACCGATCGCCTCGATCACGATGATCCCGCGTAGCTGGCTCCAGGTCTATGCCCGCTACGGCGAGGCACTGCGCCTGCCCTCGCTGTTCGAGGCCGTCACCGGTTTTTCCGCCAACCCGATCGACGCGATCAAGCCCGAGCGCGCGCGGAATTGGGAATTTGGCGTGAACGTCTCGAAGGACGGACTGTTCTGGCCCGGTGACGCGGTGCGCATGAAGCTCGCCTATTTCAACAACGAGGCGAAGAACTACATCACCCGCGGCGTCGGCTCCACCTTTGCCGACCCGGACGAGGCCGTCCGCAACATCGATATGGCCCGCTTCAAAGGCTACGAGGGCACCTTCGAATACCGCGCCGGCCCGGCCCGGCTGTCGCTCTTCGCTACGCACTACACCAAGGCGGAATATTGCGACTGGGTGCGCAAGGGCACGTCCACCCGGCCCTTGCCCGCCGAATACGAATGCAATGGCGGTTTCCGGGGCAGCTACGGCCGCAACCACGTGCCGCCCGAATGGGCCGGCGGCGGTTCGGTCGAACTCGACCTGATGCAGGAGCGGCTGAACCTCTTCGCCCGCGTGACCTACACCGGCCGCCGTCCGTCGGAATCCATAGCGGTTCCCGGCGCCATCGAAGTCATCGAATGGAACCCTTACACGCTGGTCGATGCGTCAGCGCGGTTCAAGCTGAACGAACATGTCCGTTTCGAACTGACGGCCGATAACCTGCTCGACAAATATTATATGGATGCGCTGACCTTGGGCCTGATGGCTTCACCCGGTCGCACCATCCGTGGCGGCGTGACATTCAACTTCTGACCGACCGACAGGATTGACCATGACCCTAACTATTCTCGATCCCTCACGCGCCCGGCGCCTAAAGGCGATGACGCATCATAGCCATGACGGCGTCGACCGTTCGATCATGGAGGCTGCGTCCTTCGACGACGTGGCGGGCTATGCCCGTTTCCTGGCCGTACAATATCTGTTTCACCGCGATATCGCGGCGCTCTACGATGCGCCCGTACTGCAGGCTCTGCTGCCAGGCCTGGCGCAAAGGAAAAGGCTGGCACTGGTCGAGGCTGACCTGGCCGATCTCGATCTCCACCAGCCTGAAACTGTACAGGCGCCGCTGTTTGCCGGGGCTGCGCTGGACGTGCCCACAGCGCTGGGTTGGCTCTATGTCGCCGAAGGCTCCAACATGGGCGCTGCGCTTCTGCGCAAGGAGGTGGCAAAGATCGGCTTATCCGATAGCTTTGGCGCCCGCCACCTTGCCCCCGCACCCGAAGGTCCGGCCGCGCACTGGCGCGCCTTCACTGCCGCACTTGACGCGGTTGAGATTACCGAAGCAGACGAGCCACGCACGGGTCAGGGAGCTAATGCGGCCTTTCTCCGGGTGCAGACGTTGATCGATGGCCATATCGACTGAAGCACAGGCCCGGCACCGCGCCGAGGTGTCGCGCCGCAGTCGCGCCATCCGTGCCGGCTGGCTGGTGGCCAGGCTGCTGCTGATCGCGGTAGGCTTCGTCGGCATCTTCGTGCCGCTGCTGCCGACCACCGATTTCCTGCTGCTGGCCCTGCCGTGCTTCGCACGGTCCTCGCCCAGACTGGAGGCCTGGCTGCTCGATCACCCGCGTTTCGGGGCGAGCATCAGGGCATGGCGGGAAAAGCGGGCCATATCGCGTCGGGCCAAGGTCATGGCCTGTCTTGGCATGACGGCGGGCTATGTCCTGTTCATCCTCCATGTCAGGCCATCGCTGGCCTGGGCCATCGGGCTCGGTCTTGTCATGCTGTTCTGGGCGATATGGATCACGCGCCGCCCCGAGCCTGCATCCCTGTCCGGCAAGAGCAGAGGGACATGAGAAGCAAGATACTGGACATGCAGGATGGCCCGGTCTCCAAATACCTGGCCCGCCCGTCCGGCGAGGGAAGGCCAGCTGCTCGTTGCCGTGCGGATGCTTCGCCTCTGCGCGCTGACGCAGCCCCCTTCCCGGTTTTCGCGAGCAATGGCCGGTACAGCGATCAACCGCTGGACTGGCGCTCCCGACTGTTCGGGATTGGAGCCACGGCGGCGGCCTTCCTGCTGCCCGTAGCCGGCCTGTTCCTGAGTTGGCAGGCCGTACGACCGCTGGCTGCGCCTGCCGAGCCGCTGGTCGTGACCTTGCAACCGCTGGCAGCGCCTCCCGATCCCGTCGAAGAAGTTCCCGAAGGGCCGCGTCAGGTCGAACAGAAGGAACAGAAGGTCGAGCGGGAAGACCTGTCCGAACCACCGAAAGTCCTGACCCCGCTATTGTCGCCAACGCTTATGAAGCTGGAAACGCCCGCTCCGGCCACGAGAGTGGCCGACCCGATCCCGGAGACCACTGCTCCAAAGTCCATGCCCGCTCCCCCAGCCCCCCGCGCATCGAGCGATGCCGAGGCATCATGGGAGGCGCTGCTGCTGGCGCATCTCGAAAAATACCGCCGCTTTCCGGCCGCTGCGCGGGCCCGGCGTGAAGAAGGCATCGCGTTTGTCACCTTCCGCATGAACCGCGCCGGCCAGGTCCTCTCGGCGATCATTGCCCGCTCGTCAGGCTCAGTTTTTCTCGATCGCGCCGCGCTGGAAACCATACGCCGCGCACAACCACTCCCTGCGATACCGAAAGAAAAGGCAGACGAGTTCGAATTGTCGGTCCCGGTGGAGTTCTTCATGCAGCAGTGACGCCTGTTCGGAGAACCGGGCCGCCCGCGCCGCTCAGAATCGTGGCTCTGCAGTCGAAAATATCTCTCATATCTTCTGCATGGGCCACGAAAGAAGGCGCCATCAACCAAGGGGCTGGTTGATGGCGCTCCACCGGGCGCCCCGAAGACTGCCCCCTACCCGCTGCGCATGGAAGGCCGTCTCTGCGGTTATACGGCCCCGTTTATGCATGGTGGCGGTTCAGCTTCCGCTTTTGAAATTCTCACGGATCCACCTTTGCGCCTTGGCCAGGAAAGCGGGCGTCGCCGTGTCCTGCATGCGGGTCAGCCAGAGATGAGCGCCGTCCATGTCGCCTTTTTCTGCCAGCATCCGCGCATGGTTGAACTGGCCGCGAAAATCGCCGCCTTCGGCCGCGCGGCGATAATGATCGGCGGCCTGTTCCATGTCGCGATCGACGACCCAGCCATCCTCGTAGAAGCTGCCGATCATGTTGATCGACTTGGCGTGGCCCATGGCAGCAGCCTGACGGAACAGGGCGAGCGCCCGCGTCCGATCCTGCGGCACGCCTTCGCCCAGAGCATGGAGCGTCGCGAGATTGTAGAGTCCCCAGTCGAGGCCCTGATCGGCGGCCGCGCCATACCATCGGGCGGCGAGGATCTTATCCACGCCAGTGCCCCAGCCATGTTCGCAGCAGCGGCCGACCATGTTCATCGCCATGGCATTGCCGCCTTGCGCCGCCAGCCCGAACCAGCGCAACGCCGCGACCTGATCACGTTCCAGCCCCTTGCCGTCCAGGCATAATTGCCCAGCCAGCAACTGCGCCTCGCCATGGCCAGCCTCCGCCGCTTCCAGCAGCAGGGGGGCGACACTCTCGGGTGGGCCGGCAAGCGCGGCGACGCGCTCGTCGTCGGTCATGGTCATCAGTCTGGGCTGGGTCTGCATCATCTGTTCCATGCAATGGCCCGCCCCTTGCGAGGCGGGCCATCATCAATCAGCCGGGTGGGCCAGCGGATCAATATTTGACGTTAAGCGTCGCGATCGCCGTGCGGCCGGCGGCCTGATTGGCATAATGGGCGGCATAGGCCTTGTCATAATAACGCTTGTTGAAGACGTTGTTGACGTTGACCTGCAGGCTCACCGCATCGCTGAACGCATAGGAAGCATTGCCGTCGAAGCGCCAGTAGCTGGGCACCATACGGGCCAGTTCCTTGGTGATGACGACCGCACCGTTGCTGATCGTACGGGTGTCGGAATAACCGCCATAGACCTTCGCCATGTAGATCGCGCCGCCGCCGATGGTGAAGGCCGGGGTGATCTTGTAATTGGTGAAGGCGGTCAGGCTGTGCTTGGGCGTGTTGGGGAATTGCTTGCCCGTGTTCACGCTCGGCGCGGCGATCGACACGCCGTTGACGGTCGTGACCGTCGAACCGCCATCGACGATCTCCGAGTCCATATAGGTATAGCCGCCGAACACGTTCCATTCCGGCGTGATATTGCCGTTGAAGCCGAGTTCGATGCCTTCGATCTTGCGCTCGCCGATATAGGCAACCGTGCCGGCATCGTTGGTGGCGCGAGCATTCTTGGTCTCGGTGCGGAAGGCGGCGAGCGTCAGCGACAGGGCGTCGCCGAACAGGTTGGCCTTGGCGCCGATCTCGTAGGACTTGGTCTTTTCGACCTTCAGCGCGTCGGTCAGCGCCTGCGAGGTGGTGTTGAGCGCATTGCCCTCGCTGCCATTGGCGAGGAAGGCGCCGGGCGGCGTCGCGGAACTGGAGGCCGAGGCATAGAGGCTGCTATTCTCGGTCGGCTTGAAGATGATGCCGGCCTGATAGTTCCACAGATCATCCTCGCGCTCATAATAGGCGCGGTTGGCGGTCGAGGTCGCGGCCAGACCCGGACTGACGCTGGTCTTGTAGCGGTCGAAACGGCCGCCCAGGTTGATCAGCAGCTGATCGGTGATGGTGATCGTGTCGAAGAAGGACGCGGCCTGCGTCGTGGTCTTCGACAGGGTCCAGGTCTTGGGTGCGCTGCGCACGATATCGGCCGTTACGGTCGAGCTGTCGCTGGCATAGCTGATCCAGGGATCGCTGGGATTGGGATTGTCGACGGTCGTGCAATTATAGCGGGCCAGCATCGCGGTCGAGCAGCGCGGGCTGACGCTCGAACCGCTGGCGATCGCGGCGCCGGTCGCGGCGTTGGACACATAGGTGCCGTTAGCCGCCTTTTCCTGACTGAACTCCACCGATGCAGAGAAGCTGTTCTTGATCCCGCCGATGCTGAACTCACCGGACAGGTCGGTCTGGTTCAGCAGGCCGTCGGTCTTGGAATAGCGGGTGTTGGTGCGACGCCAGACCAGACCGCCCGCAGTCGCCGCATTGGCGGCGTTTGTGCCATAGACATTGCCCTGCTGGTCGTCGGGCTGGGTCCAGACATAACCCTGGGTGCTGCGGCCGTAGCGGGTGGTGTTGCGCAACGTCACGCCGCCGAAATCATGTTCGGCGCGGATGGTGAAATTGTCGACATTGGTGTCGCGGAAGTCGCGATCCTTGAGGCCATAATAAGCGCCGCGCGGGACGCTGATTTCCTTGCCGCCAATCGTGGTGAAATTCTGCGCCGGGCCGGTTTCGGTCACGCCGGCCGGGGCATTGCCGATGGTGTAGAGATAGGGAATGCCCGAATCCGGCAGCTCTTCGGTGTGAAGATGATAATAGCCGATGGTCAGGCTGGTCGGGCCGTCGAGGCCCAGCTTGAGCGAGGGCGCAACGCCCCAGCGCTTCGACCAGATCGCGTCGCGACCGGCGACGTCCTGATCATGCCACATGGCATTCAGGCGCACGCCGACAAATTCGTTGATCGGCTGGTTGATGTCGATCGTCGCGCGCTTATAGTCGGCATTGCCGAGGCTGCCGCTGGCGGCGATGAAACGGTCGGCCTTGGGTGCCTTCGACACCAAGTTGATCGAGCCGCCGGCGCTGCCGCGACCGCCCATCGAGCTGTCGGAGCCCTTGACCACCTCGATCTGTTCGACCGCGAACACTTCGCGGCTTTGCGCGCCGATATCGCGCACGCCGTCCAGATAGGTGCTGGCCTGGCTGTCGAAGCCACGGATGAAGGGGCGGTCGCCCAGCGGATTGCCGCCTTCGCCTGCGCCCAGAGTAATGCCCGGAACCGTCCGCAGCGCTTCGGTCAGGGAGGCCGATGCGGTGTCATGAATGAGCTGCGACGGGATGACCGTCACAGACCTTGGGGTGTTGACCAGCGGTGCCGTGAATTTCGGCGAGTCCGCCTTGTCGACCTTGTAGCCTTCCTCGTCGATCGCCGTGTCGGTAACGACGACCCCGCCCAGCTTCTGGCCCTCGGCGCCATTTTGCTGGTCGCTTGACTGGGCGATGGCCGGCGCGGCCGTGGCAAACAGGCCGACGCAGCTCAGCGCCAGAAAACTGGTGGACGCGCGATCGCGCGTGTCATTCAGGTTCACGGATAATCCCCTTTTTCTGCTGTTGTGAATGGGCCGGCTGGTGCCGGTCCCATGGGTCAGGAATGGTGATGGAGGCGCATTTCGGCGGCGATGGGCGCCGCGCGATACCAGCCATGGCGGACGCGCTGGAGATGCCCCTCCTTGCAGAGGCGGCTGACATATTGGAGCGAGATGCCGATGCCGATGAAGTCGCCGGTGCTGGCCACCTGCCGCGAGCGGGCAAGGGACAGTGCTCGGGCGCGCGCCAGCCCGGCCTGTTCCGGGCGCGGCATGGAGAGAGCGGACGATGCCTTGTCGGTGCCGGCCTGCGCCACGGGCAACCATATCCCGGCATCGCGCAGCAGCAGGCCGCAGCGGAGCAGCCGTTCCGGCGCGTCCTTTCTGTCATCCCTTATGTCGACAAGGGCACGGCGTTGCGCACTGCCCAACAAAGCGAGCAACTCGACCTCGCCATCGCTGACGAATGGCGATTGCAGGGCGAAGCAGTGTACGCCCTGCTGGGCGGCAAGATCGACCAGCGCGACGAAGTCCGATCCTGCGTCGGGCAAGGCTGCGAGCCGGGTCGGCAGTCGGCCACGCAGCGCCGCGATGACCTGCCGTTCCGGCGCCGTGCGACGGGCCAGCAAGCGCGTGAAATTCATGACCCTTGCCTCCTGCGCTTCATGGCGTCCCGTCCTTCATGATCGGCTGATGCGAGCGCTAATAATAATGACTCGCAGACGGCGCCTGTTTACTGATAGGCGTTCGCAGGTCCATCAAATCGGGCAACATTGGGAAATGGTATAGAAACCCCAATGATCATCCGGGCGAGCGGTGCGCCATGGAGGGAGGGCAAGACTAGTTGGACGCGATGCGAATATTGCTGCTGGAAGATGATCGGGACACGCGGGACTATCTGGGCCGCGGGCTGAAGGAACTGGGGCATTGCGTCGTCGCGGAGAGCGACGGCAAGGCTGCCCTGGCGCGGACCCTGAGCGAGGCCTTTGACATCCTGATCCTCGATCGGATGGTGCCGGGGCTCGATGGCCTCACCATGTTGCGGCTGGCGCGCGAAGCCGGGTGCCAGGCACCGGCGATCATCCTGTCGGCCATGGCCGGGATCGAGGACCGGGTCGCGGGGCTGGAAGGCGGCGCCGACGATTATCTGATCAAGCCCTTTGCCTTTGCCGAACTGACCGCTCGGCTGGGCGCGCTGGCGCGCCGTCCACCGCCGGGTGATCGCGGCGATTTTCAGGCGCTGCTGCGCGTCGCCGACATCGAAATGGACCTGCTCAGGCGCACGGTGCGGCGCGGCGACCGCCCGGTCGAACTGCAGCCGCGTGAGTTCAGTCTGCTCGAATTCCTGCTGCGCAATCCGGACCGGCCGGTGACGCGGACCATGTTGCTCGACCGGGTGTGGAATTTCGGCTTCGATCCCAAGACCAATATCGTCGAAACCCATATGAGCCGGCTGCGCACCAAGCTGAACGAGGGCGGGCGCGAGGATGCGATCCGCACGGTCCGGGGATCGGGCTATATGGTGCTGAGCAGCGCGCAATGACCATCCTTCCGCGCACCATAAGGGGGCTGTCGATCCTGTCGGCGGCGGTATCGGGCCTGGTCATCCTGATCCTGGGCGCAGCCGCGATCCTGATCTCGCATCATGAGATCGAGGCGCAGATGGACCATCGCATCGAGCGCGAAATGGATGCCCTGCTGGATTTCCACGCGTCGAACGGTGCCGCCCAGCTCGCGCAGGTGGTGCGTGCCCGTGATGGCGCCACCACCGGCGGCACCGGCTATCTTGCCGATACCGGCGGTGACGGGCGGATGATGCTCTATGCGCTGGCCGATGCCGAAGGACGCCGGATCGCCGGGCATCTCATCCCCAAGATGCCGGCTGACGGCTGGAGCGAGTTTCTGCCCATCCGCCATCCCGATGGCTCGAAAGGAGAAGCGCAGGCGCTCAGCCGGCGCTTGCCCGATGGCGGCCAGCTCGTCATTGCGGCCGATCGCTCGGCGCTGCACCGGTCCGATGATCGCATCCTGTTCGTGGTGATGATCGGCCTGGGCGTGATCCTGCTGACCGGGACGATCAGCACCATCGCCTTTGGCCGGCTGGTCCGCCGCCGGCTGGTGCTGATCAGCGGCACCGCGCAGGGTATCATCGAAGGCGACTATGCCCGCCGGGTGCCGGTCGATGGATCAGGCAGCGAGTTCGACCGGATATCGACCATCCTCAACCAGATGCTCGGCCGGATCGAGGAGCTGATGGGCTCGCTGCGGCAGGTATCAAGCGATCTGGCGCATGACATGCGCACCCCGCTCGGCCGCATCCGCCAGGATATGGAGCGGCTCGCTACCGCGACGAACGAGCCGGGCACCAGCCGATCGGCGGAACGCGCCATGGTCGACATCGACGCGCTGCTCGATCTGTTCGCTGGCCTGTTGGGGGTTTCCGAAGTGCGCGGCTTTGCAGCCCGGAAACGCTTTGTCGGATTGCGATTGGACGAGGTGGTGACCGATGTCGTCGATGCCTATCGGCCGGCCTTCGACGATGATGGTCGCGGTCTGACGGTGGACCTGCAGGCGGTGGAGGTGCAGGGCGATGCGCAACTGCTCAAGCGCGCAGTCGCCAATCTGCTGGAAAATATCCTGGCCCATGCTGGCGAAGGTGCGAGCGCGACACTTTCGCTCCAGCAAGATGAAGGACGGGCGATCCTCTGCGTGGCTGACAATGGACCGGGCGTGCCGGAAAAGGATCAGGAGAAGATATTCGAACGGCTGGTCCGGCTGGACCCCAGTCGTTCAAAGGGCGGCCACGGCCTTGGCCTCAGCATGGTGCGAGCGATTGTGCATGCGCATCATGGGAGGGTCAGCGCAAAGTCGCCCACGCGCGGCCTCACGATCATGCTCCAATTCCCGATCGCGAACATCGGGCGCATTGCCAGTGGTGGCAGCGAGCGAGGATAGGCGATCTTCGACAAGGCGGACAGTTTCGACGCGATCATCCGGGTCTTGCCCGGGCGCACGATGGCCCGGGCCGCGTCACGCTGGTCACGCGCGTCTGCTAGCGTGACATCGGGGAACAGCCCGAAGGTCAGCCGCTTCTGTTTGCCGGCAAATCGATTTGAAACGCCAGGACTTCGCCCCTTTCGTGGAGACGAACAGGTGCAGGCCGGCGGAATCAGCGAGCTATAGTCCCGCTCCCCCGGTCTGGCGTTCTTCACTTCGGCGACGGTCAGAGCAACGATGCCCCCACTTTGAAATCCGATGCCCCCACCAATGTCCCCGCATGGGGTGCGCTAGAGCGTTTTCTAATCAGGTGGAACACCTGATGACTCGGAAAACGCGTTAAACCAAAAACTTAGAGCAACCGATCTGACGCAGTCGGATCGGAATTTGCTCTAGAGCGAGATAGAGTGAGACAAAGTGTAATTCGAGTGCGCCGGAATAGACGGGGCGCGGAGTCTCAATGAGAACAAATGGCTAACATGATCGGAAAATCTGGTGGGCCCGGCAGGACTCGAACCCGCAACCTAGCCGTTATGAGCGGCCAGCTCTAACCATTGAGCTACAGGCCCCACCTTGAACGCGGCGATAAGGAGCATCACGCGGCTTGGCAAGCCTTCGCGCGCGCCGGAATAGCGTCCAGCAACTGATCCAGGCTGACCGCCGTCACGCCGCGCCGCGCCAGATGGCTCAGCACCCTATCCCACCAGCCGTAAAAGGCGGTGCGATCGGCCTCGTCACGGACATAGGGCGTGTGCCCCGGCTCCAGCGTGGGCGAATGGAAACTGAAATTGAGGACGCGCACGCCTTCCTCGATCAGCGCGTCGATCGCCGTCGTCGCTTCGGCTGCGGTGATGCCTTCGGGCGTCAGCGGCACGCGCGAGAGCATCCGCGCCCGCGCCAGGGCGCCGGCCAGCGGCCCCATCGCCTGGGTCGCGCGATAAAGCCCCTCGCCCCCGCCCCGCAACAGGCCGGTGATCGCCGTCGAGAGCGGAAGCTCTACGAGCGATCGGGTCGGCCCCGCCCAATAGGGATTTTGCGGCAGGCCATGGAAATCGGGGCCATGCTGATGGCTGTAATCGAACCGACTGCGCACCGAGGTATCGAGGCGAAAGCCCGCCGCCTCCAGCAGCCGCGCACTATTGGGGCCGACGCCATAGCGCCCCGCCCGATAGGCAATCGGCCGCCGACCGAAGCGATCCTCGATCCGGCGGCACAGCGCCTCCAGCTTTGCCGCTTCCACCGCCTCGGGCAGCGAACCGACGTAGGAATTGGCGGCGTTCACATCCTCGACATGGGGCGGATTGACCCAGGGGTGGAGATGCGCGCCGACATCGGCCTCGCCCGCTGCCACCCACGCCCCCATCATCCCGGCCGCCGAAAAATAGGCCTGGCCGCGCGCCATGCCGGCCAGCGCCGTCACGCCATGGCCTTCCCGGCGGAAGGGCGCATTCCAGTCGAATTCCTCCTCGGTATCGACGAACAGCATGAAGCGGGTGCCGAACGCGGCCGGAAGCGCAATCATGTCCTCGGGCAGCGGCGCCCGAAGCAGATTGCCGTCATGATGATGAGCTGATTGCATCGCCCTTCCCTATCCCGCAATGGTTGCGATAGGGTTTCGTTCCGGTCAAGCCCGCGCCCGACCAGCCCGAAAATCAGCCATTGCCAACGACATCCTCTTCCATCCCGTCGACCGGGATGCGCAGCAGGAAACGGTCCGGGCCGACATCCAGGCTACCGCCGCAACCGGCCGCCAGGCTGCGGATCAGACGCAGCGAGAAGCCCAGCCCCAGCAACGGCCCATCCGCCCAGTCGCCCTCGGGCGTATAGCCCGGATCGAGCAGATGCGCCTCGTCCATGCCGCTCAGCGTCGACGGGCGATCGATCGCCAGCACCACCTTGCCCGACGCGCCATCGGGCTGGAACCAGCAGGCGCCCGTTACCGCCTCGCCCTCGGGCGCGACCGAAATCAGCGTGCGCAGCAGATGTTGCACCATGCGCTCGCCCTGCACCGGATCGATGCTGATCTGCGGCAGATCCTGCGACACGGCGATGTCGATCGGCGTCACCGCCCGGCCATCCTGGTCGCGGAAACGAGCCGCGACCTGCATCACCAGCAACGCCGGATCGATCGTCTGCGGCGCACCGATGCCATCACCACGCGACACCTTGGCCGCCAGATCCAGATCGTCGAACGCTGCCAGCAGATGGCGCGCATCGACCGCGATATTGCCGGCCATCTCGCGATATTCGACGCCGGCCGGGCCGAACAATTCCTGTTCGATAATCTCGGCAAAGCCCAGGATCGCGTTCAGCGGCGTGCGCAGTTCATGCACCAGTTGGCGCAGCGAATCCGCCGACAGGCCGGCTATCGTCACCGGTCCCGACGGCGTCGTCGCCACTTCGTGCAGATAGGGGCGCCGTGCCTGACCGCGATAGCCCTGGAATCGACCGGACCGCGGATCGAAGAAGGGGGTTGCCGACAGGCGCCATTCGCCTGCCATCATCCCGCCGATGATGGTGAAACGGCCATTCTGGAAACCGCTGCGGCGCTGGAACGCGCCGGCGACATGGCCATCGGGACCGCTCGCCCCTTCGAGCGCGATTTCGCCGAGCGACAGGCCGACCAGCGCGGCGCGCGGCCCCTGGTCCACCCAGACCAGCACGCCGGTCGAATCCGTCTCGAACGCAAAGAAATGCGGCTGTTCGGCGCGCAGCGCGGGCTGCGTCACCGGCGCGACGATGATGTCCTGCGGCGGCGCCTCTTCGGGCGGACGCCGGGTGCTGGTGAAGCGCGCGATGCGATCGACCAGGTTGCGGATCTGGTCAGGGCCAGGTTCGGCCACCGGCTGCGGCGCCACTTCCGGCTCGACGATGGGCTCGGCCGCGAGCGCCATGTCCGCGGTCAGCAGCATGTCGGCTTCACGGACGCTCGTGCCGCTGGTCAGCACCAGGTCGGTCGGGCCGAAGGCCTCGAGCCCCTGCCGCGTTTCGGGGCCGATGTCGCGACGGCCGCGCAGCACACCGCGCGCCGTGGGGCTGAGATGCGGCAGCAGTGCGGCCCACAGCGGATCGGACAGGCGCGCGCGTGCCATAGCCGCGCCGGCGATCGCCGGACGGTCACCGGCAAAGAAGCGGATCAGGCTGGCCGAACGCAGCCGGCCGCCCAGTTCGACGACGGTCGCGATTCGCTGCATTTCAGACAGTTGCGGCCGCAACTGGGCCAATCGACCGAGCAGAGCCTCGCGATCGGGTGCGTCCATGGGGGGACGATCATAACGATCATGCTGCGCCAACAGGTCGACACATTGCCGCCACAGCGTCACCGCGCCCACGCCGCTGCGATCGTCGGCAGCCAGCACGGTTTGCATGATGTCGTTGAAGCGCAACCAAAGTCCCCATATTCAAGCGGTAACGGGCGGCATGCCCGCATCGCTGTTCGTTACATCCTAACCGATAAGCAGTCCTTACCCAAAGCGAAAGCGTGTTTTCGACGCACAATATGAGCGTCGCATAGTGGGACAATTGCATTGCGCTGAAATATTATTATGATGCGCCCGCAGTAACAGGTAAGGAAATAATCAATCTGATGGCGGGGCCCAATATCGACGACATCGACCTGCAGATCCTGGGCGAATTGCAGGACAATGGCAGGATGACCAATGTGGATCTGGCGCGGAAGGTCGGGCTGACCGCACCGCCGTGCCTGCGCCGCGTCCGCGCGCTGGAAGAAGCCGGCGCCATCACAGCCTATCACGCCGTGGTCGATCCGGCGATGCTCGGCTACACCATCACCGTGTTCGCGATGGTCAGCCTCAAGAGCCAGGCCGAGGCCGATCTCAAGGCCTTCCAGGACCATGTCGATGCCCTGCCCGAAGTGCGCGAATGCCATATGCTGAATGGCGAGATCGACTTCATCCTGAAGGTGGTCGCGCGCGACCTGCAGAGCTTCCAGCAATTCCTGACGTCGAAGCTGACGCCGGCACCCAATGTGGTGAGCGTCAAGACGTCGCTGACGATCCGCACGTCGAAGAATCTGCCCGGCGTCCCGCTGCCGGTCTGATCCGGTCAGCCCGCGACAGCCGGCACGCAGGCACAACGAAAAAGGGCCGGCCCCGCGGGGGGACCGGCCCTTTTGCATATCATGTCGCGTCGCGATCAGCTGGCGGTCTGCGCCGTGCCCTGCTGCGCCGACTTGCGATGCTGCAGATCGACCCACACCGACCAGAAGCCGGCGACATTGCTCCAGTTGCCGCTGGTCACCTGGGCCAGCGTGGTCTTGCCACCGGCCAGATCGCCCGAACGCGCCAGCGCGATGCCCAGCCGCGCATTGGCATGGCCCTGATCGACCCCGCCCTTGCTCAGCGCCAGCCGATACTGCTCCACCGCCTGCGGATATTGACCGAGCGAGAAATAGCCGTCGGCCGCATTCAGCGCCGCCTTGCCATCGCTCGCCGCCGCCGCTTTCTTCGCCAGCGCGGGCATGGCGGCGATATCCTTGGTCGCCTTGGGCGTCACCGCCTTCAGCAGCTGCGCCGTGGTCGCCTGGCTGGTCGTCAGCTTGCCGGCCGAACGGCCCGCCTCGATGATCGCCTTGGCTTCGGCAAAATTGCCGGTCTTCTCGGCCAGCTGGGCATAGGTCTGGTAATCGCGCTCGCTCGCCATCGCGCCATTGGCAGCCTGCAGGCGATAGAGGTCCAGCTGGACCTGCGGGTCGCTTTCCTGGCCGGCCAGATAGTTGGTCAGCGCCGAACGCCATTCGGGGGTCGACGGATAGACTTCCAGCCGCTCGCGATAGAGGCTGCTCACCTCATCCCAGTCATTGGCCTGATAGGCCATGGAGATGGCGCGGTCATACCAGGCGGCCGGGATCGGCTGACCCGATGCCTTCTGCTGCGCCAGCGCCTCCTGCACATAGGTGCGGGCTTCCTTGGACTTGTTCTTGCGCATCGCGATATCGGCGCGCAGCATGGTGGCGTCGATGCCCGAATAGCCCAGCGTCTTGGCATAATCGAGCTGCGCCACCGCATCGGTATAGTTCGCGACCATATAGGACAGATAGCCGGCGATGAAGCGCAGGCGCGGCGCGTCCGCCTTGGGCACCGAACTGGTCTTGAACATGTCGGTCAGCGCGATCCGCTGGGCCTGGATGTCCCGGCGCAGCACCGCCACCTCGAAACGCAGGCCGGCCGCGGCATAGGCTTCCATGTCGGTGGTCGGATTGAGCGCGGCGATGCGCAGATTGGCGGTCGACGCGTCACGCGCCTTGATCGCGGTTTCGGCGGCCTGCACGTCGGCGCGGAAGGCGTCCGACATCTCGATCGGCGGCCCTGCCACCACGATCTTCTTCTTGGCCGCTGCCGGCGTCGCCAGCATGGCGCCGGCCAGCACGACCGGCAGTCCGATAGTCAGAAAAACAGGATTCCGCTTGGCCATGACAGGCCTCCCCCACTGCAATATCCCGGCCCCCGGCCGGTCATTCAAAAAAATGAAGGCGCACAGACCGCCGAACCAGCGACGATCTGCGCGCCTTATACTAGATTCAGGCCTTGGTGCCCAGATAGGTCAGCCACAGATCGGCGATCTGCTTGCGCGCACCGCCCTGGACTGCCTCGAACGCCGACTTGGCGCCGGCATTGTCGCCACCCATGGTCTTGGCAATGCCCAGGCGGGTGTTGATCTCGTCGGCGTCGACGCCGCCCTTCTGCTTGGCCAGTTCGAACATCGCCGCCGCCTTGGCATAGTCGCCATAGCCCAGATAGGCGTCGCCGGTCGCAGCCGCGACCTTGCCGTTTGCGGCCTTGCCGGCATCCGCTTCGGCGGCACCCAGCGACGACTTGTCGCCCGGAATGCGGCCCACGGCGGCCTGATAGATGTCGCCCGCCTGGCTGGCGTTCAGCACGCCCTTGGCGCGGCCGGCGTCGATCGTCGACTTGACCTCGCCATAGATACCCGTCTTCGACGCCATTTCGGCCAGTTCGGTGAAGTCGGCAGCGACCACCAGACCCTTGGCCGCCGACATCAGGCGCAGCACGTCCAGATTTTCGCGGTTGGTGATGTTCGGGTTCGCCTGCTGGAACAGACGGATCAGCGTGCGCAGATTTTCACCGCTCGGATTGGCGGCATAGGCCCACTTGGCCCAGTCGGTGACTTCCGGCAGGCGCGCGGCAGCCGCACGGCTGACGCCGATCTGATACCATTGCGCCGGCACGGGCTGGCCCGACGCCTTGGTCGCGTCAGCCGCCGCCTTCAGCGCGGCGAGGCCCTGCTGGTTGAAGCCACGCGCCGGTTCGGCCGAGGCGTTGCCGGTGCCGGCCTTGCCGAAATAGGCCTGGGCGATGGTCGGGTTGACCTGTTCCGCCTTGTAACCGGCGGCCAGCGCCGCCTGGCCACGCGAAATCGCGACGTCGTAATTCTTCTGGGCAAGAGCCGCGTCGGCCGCCACCATGTTGAACTGGCCGGTCTGCTCGGGCGGCGTCAGGCCGCTGTCGAGCATCTGGTTGAGACCTTCCATCTTCAGCGCGTCATCCTTGCTCTGGATGCCGGTGTTCAGCTTGATCGCGCCGATCTGATACTTGTCGTCGTTCGACGCCGCCTTGCCGTCGGCCTCGGTCAGCGCCGTCTTGGCACCGGCGAAATCCTGGGCGTCGGACGCCTTCTGGGCAGCCTGCAGCGACTTGAGCACTTCGGGCGACACGTTCAGCTTGCGGCCGGCCGGCTTTTCTTCCTTCTTCGCGGCGGAGGCGGGAGCCGAAACGGCGCCGCCGGTCAGCGCCAGAGCCAGCGCGAGCGACAGCGGGGTAACAAAACGCATGATCCTCATCTCCTTTTCGCGCCTGACAGGGGGACCACAGGCGACATCCGGGTTGAACGCCGATTAGGGGTCGGCGCGTGAACGGGCTTTGAACAAGCCTATATCCGCGCATTTTGCAACTGTCATGCTGCCGCTTCGTTCCGCTTTTCTTCACGCCCGCCAATCACCGCCTTGGCTGCACATGCGGGCGCGCGGGCGCGCGCGAGGGGTGACAGATTTGTTTCGCTCGGCTAGTGCAGTGGCAACGCATCACACCCATCCAAAAAGAGAATCGCCTTGACCGACGAGACCGTCCTCGCCGACCCTTCGGACATCAGCCCCATCAGCATCGTTGATGAGATGAAGTCGAGCTATCTCGACTATGCCATGTCCGTGATCGTCTCCCGCGCCCTGCCGGACGTGCGCGACGGCCTGAAGCCGGTGCATCGCCGCATTCTCTTCTCGGCCCAGGAATCGGGCTTCGTCTACAACCGCCCCTATCGCAAGTCGGCCCGTCTGGTCGGTGAAGTCATGGGTAAATATCACCCCCATGGCGACAGCTCGATCTACGACGCATTGGCCCGCATGACCCAGGACTGGTCGATGCGCGTGCCGCTGATCGACGGTCAGGGAAACTTCGGCTCGATGGATCCCGATCCGCCAGCCGCCATGCGTTACACCGAAGCGCGCCTGGCCAAGGTCGCGACCGCGCTGCTGGACGATCTCGACAAGGACACCGTCGATTTCACGCCCAACTATGACGCGTCGGAAAGCGAGCCGCAGGTGCTGCCCGCCCGCTTCCCGAACCTGCTGGTCAACGGCGCCGGCGGCATCGCGGTTGGCATGGCGACCAACATTCCGCCGCATAATCTGGGCGAAGTGCTGCGCGCCTGCCTCGCCTATATCGAAAACCCGGCAATCTCGACCGACGAACTGATCCAGATCGTCCCCGGCCCCGATTTCCCGACCGCGCCGCTGATCCTGGGCCAGTCGGGCGCCCGCAACGCCTATCATACCGGTCGCGGCTCGATCCTGATGCGCGCCCGGCACGAGGTGGAGGAAGGCCGCGGCGACCGCCGCTCGATCGTCCTCACCTCCATCCCCTATCAGGTCGGCAAGAGCGGCCTGGTCGAAAAGATCGCCGAAGCCGCCAAGGACAAGCGGATCGAGGGCATCAGCGACATTCGTGACGAATCGAGCCGCGAAGGCGTGCGCATCGTCATGGACCTGAAGCGCGACGCCACCCCGGACGTCGTCCTCAACCAGCTGTGGCGCAACACCCCGGCCCAGTCGAGCTTCCCCGCCAACATGCTGGCGATCCGTGGCGGCCGCCCGGAACTGCTCGGCCTGCGCGAGATCATCGAAGCCTTCGTCAAGTTCCGCGAGGAGGTCATCACCCGCCGCACCAAGTTCGAGCTGAACAAGGCGCGCGACCGCGCCCATATCTTGCTCGGTCTGGTCGTCGCGGTCACCAACCTCGACGAGGTGGTGAAGATCATCCGCGGTTCGGCCAGCCCGGCTGCCGCCCGCGAATCGCTGCTGGCGCGCGAATGGCCGATCGGCGAGATCGCACCCTATCTCGCCCTGGTCGAGGCGATCGAGACCGAAGTCAGCGGTGAGAGCTACAAGCTCAGCGACGTCCAGGTCCGCGCCATCCTCGACCTGCGCCTCCACCGCCTGACCGCGCTCGGCCGTGACGAAATCGGCAAGGAACTGGCCGAACTGGCCGAAGCCATCGCCGAATATCTCGCCATCCTGGGTGACCGGGTGAAGCTCTACGCCGTGATGCGCGAAGAGTTCGAAGCGATCGAGAGCGAATTCGCCACGCCGCGCGTGTCGGTCATCGCCCCTGCCGCCGACGGCATCGATGACGAGGATCTGATCGAGCGCGAGGAGATGGTCGTCACCGTCACCGTGCAGGGCTATATCAAGCGCACCCCGCTCGAAAGCTTCCGCGCCCAGGGCCGTGGCGGCAAGGGCCGTTCGGGCATGGCGACCAAGGATGAGGATGCCGTCACCGAACTGTTCGTCACCTCGACGCACACGCCGGTGCTGTTCTTCTCGACCGCCGGCAAGGTCTATCGCCTCAAGGTCTGGCGCCTGCCCGAGGGCGGCCCCGCCACCCGTGGCCGGCCGATGATCAACCTGTTGCCGCTGGCACCGGGCGAAACCATCCAGACCGTGCTGCCGCTCCCTGAGGACGAGGAAAGCTGGAAGGAACTGCACGTCATGTTCGCCACCGCGAACGGCACCGTGCGCCGCAACAGCATGGACGCCTTCGCCAATGTGCCCAGCAACGGCAAGCTCGCGATGCGCTTCGACGAAGGCAGCGACGATCGCCTGATCGGCGTTGCGCTGCTGACCGAAGAGGATGACGTGCTGCTCGCCACCCGCCAGGGCCGCGCGATCCGCTTCGCCGCCACCGACGTGCGCGAATTCCAGAGCCGCACCTCGACCGGCGTGCGCGGCATGACGCTCAAGGATGGCGACGAAGTCATCTCGCTCTCGATCCTCAAGGGCTTCGACGCGACCACGGAGGAACGCGACGACTATCTGCGCGCCGCGCCGTGGAAGGAAAATGAAGCGACCCCGGCGATCAACAGCGCCGAACGCATGGCCGCCTTTGCGCAAGCGGAGCAGTTCATCCTGACCGTCTGCGCCAATGGCTATGGCAAGATCAGTTCGGCCTATGATTATCGCCGCACCGGTCGCGGCGGCCAGGGTATCACCAATATCGACAATATCGCCCGCAACGGCCTGGTCGTCGGCAGCTTCCCGGTCGCGCATGAGGATCATCTGATGCTCGTGACCGATCAGGCCAAGCTGATCCGCATGGGCCTGTCGTCGATGCGCGTCATCGGCCGCAATTCGGCCGGCGTGCGTCTGTTCAACGTCGCCAAGGACGAGCATGTCGTGTCCACCGCCCGGATCGAGGACGGCGAAGACGACAATGCCGAGGCAGCGGTAGAAGGCACCGTCGAGGGCGCGCCCGAAGCGGCCCCGGAAACCGGCAGCGAGGGTGGCGAAGCGTGAGCGAGCTGTTCGCCTACAAGATCCTGACCGCCGAGCAATATGACCAGTTCAAGGCCGACGGCGTGTTCAAGGGCGCGCCGATCGACCTGCAGGACGGCTATATCCACATGTCCACGCGCGATCAGGCGGCCGAAACGGCGGCCAAGCATTTCGCGGGACAGGATCGGCTGGTGATGCTGATGATCGACCTCGCCCCCTTTGGCGAGGCGATCAAATGGGAAGTGTCGCGCGGCGGCGCCCTCTTCCCCCATCTCTATGGCGACCTGCCGATCAGCGCCGTCGCCGGCAAGGTGATCCTGCGCCTCGACGACGCCGGCAATCATTTGTTCCCGGCTGGGTTCTGATCCATTCCCCTTCCTTCCCGAGCCAGCCTCGGGGAGGAAGGGAACTACCCCCGGCCCATCTCAACCACCCGGCCACGCACGACGCGATAGGTCCAGCCGCCCCAACTGATGCGATTGGATGTGGCAGCCTGTAGCTGCACCGCCAGATGCGCCCAGCAGACGGCAAAGGGCGTCACTATGTCCCACCAGAGCGATCGGCGCGCCCGCGCCGCCTGCTCTGGCTCCAGCACGGCCGCCAATATCCGCCGCCGCGCCGCCGCCCGCCCCCAGGCCGCGCCATAGC
>NZ_NOIW01000179.1:0-5950 GCF_002708645.1 Sphingobium sp. IP1 | reverse complement strand
CTCGATAATCGCCCATTCCCGATCTGTCAGTTCGTACCGCCGCCGTGCCATCAAGCCCTCCAACTCTGGAGGCCTCTGAATCACGCCAATCGCCAATCCTCAAGGCTTTTTATGAGTTTACGGCCTAGGCCACGCCGACCAGATGGCACCTGCGGACCGAAGGCCGCTGCCATGATTGTGGTGAACCATATCACGCCAACATCCCCTTAGTCCGTGCGGCTGTCAGCATCGCGGCTCTCACAGGTGGCTCTAGAAAATATGACCATCCGCGCATATTTGCGTTGACTTCAATCAACTGCGTTAATATCAAAATTGCACTATCGGATAAAAATAAACCGAGAAGATGGGGAGAAGTGCAATGCGAGGACGAGCGTCTTCATTATTCCTGACGGGTACAGCCCTGTTCACGATGGCCAGCGCGGCCGCCGCCCAGGAGGCCACGCCGCCGGCGGACGCCCAGAGCGGACAGACATCAGCCCAGGATATCGTCGTCACCGGAACCCGCATCGTGCGCGACGGCTATACCGCGCCGACGCCGGTGACCGTCGCATCGACCGAAGAGCTGGTGAAGGCGACCCCATCCAACATTCCCGACGCGCTCAACAAGTTGCCGCAGTTCCAGAACTCGTCCAGCCCGTCGCGCAGCTCGATGAATTTCGCCAACACCGCGGCGCACGGCAATGTGCTGAACCTGCGTGGCGTCGGGCCGTTGCGCACGCTGATCCTGTTCGATGGCCAGCGGGTGGCGCCGACCACCTATCTCGGCACGGTCGATGTCAATGTCATCCCCAACCTGCTGATCCAGCGGGTGGACGTGGTGACCGGCGGCGCTTCGGCGGCCTATGGCTCCGACGCGGTCTCGGGCGTCGTCAATTTCGTGCTCGACAAGAAATTTACCGGCCTGACCGGCGTCGCCCAGGGCTCGACGTCGCAGCGCGGCGATAATCAGGGCTATCGCTTCGGCATCGCCGGCGGCTTCGACTTCGGTGGCGATCGCGGCCATCTGTTACTGAGCGCCGAGACTTTCAAGAATAACGGCATGCTGCGCAGCGACCGCAAACTGGGACGTGGCGCCTATAGCTATGTCGGCAGCACGGTCGGCTGCACCAATCCCAATGCTGCGGCCGATCCCACCGCCTGCTCGCCGGGCGGCTCGCTCAATCCCTATATGATCGCATCCGGCGTAACGCTGAGCGCTGCATCGGAATATGGCAAGATCACATCGGGGCCGTTCACCAATTACCGGTTCGACGCCAATGGCGCGCTGGTGCCGTTCAGCAACGGCACGGCAACCGGATCGCCGGGCTATTTTGTCGGGGGAGACGGGTATGCGATCTCGCCTGAAACGCAGGCGGTCGCCCCGCTGCACACCTATCAGGCCTTTGGCCGGGCGAGCTGGGACTTCACGCCGGACGTGACCGGCTATGTCCAGGGCAGCTTCTCGCGCAGCGACCTGTCCTACACCTCGCTCGCCAACAGCCTGGTGCCGCCGACGGCCGCCACGCTCTACAGCGGCAATCCCTATCTGCCGGCCGAACTTCAGGCCGCCTTCACCCCGACCAGCCAGTCGATCACGCTCGCCCGCTATGGCGCCAATTCACCCCGGCCCCACACGACGGAACGCACCGATTACTGGATGGTCAATGCCGGGTTCGAAGGGACGCTGGCGGACAAATGGAAATGGAATGTCGCCTTCAACCATGGCGACTCCAATTTCTCGGTCGCACAGGAAGGCGTCTGGGATTGGCAGCATTTCTATGCCGCGACCGATGCCGTGCGCAATGGCAGCGGCCAGATCGTCTGCCGGGCCAGCCTGAGTGCCGATCCGACGATCGCTGCCCGCTATGCCAATTGCCAGCCCTTCAATCTGCTGGCCACCGGCGACGCCTATGCCAGCCAGCCTGGCTATGACTATGTCGTGGGTACGTCGCGTTACCGCGCCCGCATCTGGCAGAACGCCATGTCGGCCAGCATCCAGGGCGCCCTGTTCGACCTGCCCGCCGGTCCGGTCGACGTCGCGCTGGGTGCGGAATATCGCCGCCAGAGCCTGCGCCTGACCAGCAATGCCAACCCCGCCGATCTCGACACGACGGCGGAACGCAGCGCCTATTTCGCCGGCCTGCGCGGCGTGCCTTCGTCGGTTTATCATTATTGGCTGACCAATGTCGGCGAGGCGTCGGGCGACCTGAGCGTCAAGGAGGTGTTCGGCGAACTGGCGGTGCCGCTGCTCAAGGACCAGCCCTTTGCGCAGGAACTGAGCCTGAACGCGGCCGGCCGCTATACCGATTACAGCACGTCGGGATCAGTCAAGACCTGGAAGCTGGGCGCCACCTGGAAACCGATCAGCGACCTGCTGCTGCGCGGGTCGGTCTCGCGCGATATCCGCGCGCCCAATCTGTTCGAGCTGTTTGCCGGCGATCAGAGCGCGATCAGCCTGCTGGTCGATCCGGTCAGCGGCATCACCGCCAATGTGCCGCAGGTGACGGGCGGCAACCCCGATCTGAAACCGGAAAAGGCAGATACGCTGACCTTCGGCGCCGTCATCACGCCGTCCTTCCTGCCGGGGCTCAGCCTGTCGGTCGATTATTACCGGATCAAGATCAAGGATGCGATCGGCACGTTGAGCCTGACCCAGATCGTCAACAATTGCAGCCAGAGCGGCGGCACCGCGCCCGAATGCGCGCTCGTCACCCGCGACACGCCGACATCCTTCCCCAGCCAGATCCGTGTCGCGCCCGCCAATATCGCCTTCCTTGAAACCAGCGGCATCGATTTCGACGCCTCCTACCGGACCGAACTGGCCGGCGGCAATCTGGGCCTGCGCCTCTATGCCAGCTATCTCGACAGCTATCAGACCCAGCAGTCATCGACCGCGCCGGTGCTGGAATATGCCGGGATCAGCACGATCAGCAGCACACCGGAAGGCCGCCCGCGCTGGCGTGGCACGCTCAGCGTCAATTACGAGATTGGCCGGGTCGGCGTCTTCCTCAACCAGCAACTGATCGGCAAGGTGAAGCTGGGCATTCCCGGCGGGCTGGAAAACGGCCTTGGCCAGACGATCGGCGCGATCGGCTATACCGACATGACGCTCAGCTACCGCTTGCCGGTGGCCAACGGTCATGTCGAATTCTTCGGCACCGTCAACAATCTGTTCGACAAGGATCCGCCGTTGATCCCCGGCACCATTCCAGGCGTCAACATCGCCACCAATTTCGCGCTTTACGACACGGTGGGCCGCGCCTTCACGGGCGGCATCCGCTTCAAGTTCTGAAAGCCGGACGGCGGCCTGGTGCCGCCGTATCTCTCTCCCTGGGCGCCGGCTGCCAATGCAACCGGCGTCTCTTTTTTTGTCCAAGGAGGTCGCCTTGCCAAATGCTTCGCCCCATCCCGTCCATCGCCCGTCCAGCAGGGTCTTGAGCGCGACATCCTCCCTCGCGCTGCTCATGGCGCTCTCAGCGCCTGCCGTCGCCCAGACCTCCGATGCTTCGGCCGCGAAAATCTATGGCCGCACGCCGGCGGAATCCTCGCCGCCCAGATGGCCTCAGCCAGTCCGCGCCGCCAACGGGGCTCCCAATATCCTGATCGTCATGACCGACGATGTCGGCTTTGGTGCCAGCAGCACCTTTGGCGGCCCGATCCCCACGCCGACCTTCGACGCGCTCGCGCAGGCCGGACTGCGTTATAACCAGTTCAACACCACCGCCATCTGTTCGCCGACCCGCGCCTCGCTGCTGACCGGGCGCGATCCGCAGGCGGTCGGCATGGGCTATGTCGCCAACTGGGCGACAGGCTATGACGGCTATAACAGCGTGATCCCCAAAAGCGCCGGCACCATGGCCCAGATCCTGAAGGAAAACGGCTATAATACGGCGATGATCGGCAAGGGGCATGTCACCCCGGAATGGGAAATGAGCCGCGCCGGACCGTTCGACCGCTGGCCCACGGGCCTGGGCTTCGAATATTTCTACGGCTTCCTGGGGGCCGACAGCAGCATGGCCGAACCCAATCTGGTCGAAAATACCGCGCATGTGCAGGCACCAGCCGATCCCGCCTATCATCTGGAACATGACCTGGCCGATCATGCTATCCGCTGGATCGACGAGCAGCATGCAGCCGCCCCGGACAAGCCCTTTCTCCTCTATTATGCGACCGGCACCGCCCATGCCCCCAACCAGCCGCCCGCCGACTGGATGGCGCGCTTTCGTGGCAAATTCGATGCCGGCTGGGACGCGATGCGGGCGGAAACGGTCGCCCGGCAGAAGCGGCTGGGCGTGATCCCGCAGGGGACGGACGATGCCCCCCGGCCCGACACATTGCCGCGCTGGGACAGCCTGACCGCCGATCAGAAGCGTCTCTATGCCCGCTATATGGAGGCTTATGCCGCGTCGCTCGCCTATGCCGACGCGCAGATCGGCCGCGTCATCCAGCGGCTGCGCGACAATGGCGAGATCGACAACACGCTGATCATCTATATCCAGGGCGACAATGGCGCGAGCGCGGAAGGCAGTTTCGACGGCAAGCTGTTCGAGCAGTCGGCGCTGAGCGGGGTGAAGGAAAATCCCGATTATGCCCTGGCCCATATCGACGATATCGGCACGCGACATGCCTATAATCTGATCCCCGGCGGATGGGGCTGGGCGCTCAACGCTCCCTTCCCCTGGGCCAAGCGCTATGGCTCTCATTTCGGCGGCACCCGCAATGGCATGGTGATGTCCTGGCCGCGCCATATCCAGGATCCGGGCGGGCTGCGCAGCCAGTTCCACCATGTCAGCGACATCATGCCGACCGTGCTGGAGGCCGCCGGGGTCAAGGCGCCCGAGATATTGGACGGCGTACCGCAAAAGCCGATCACCGGAATCAGCATGGGTTACAGCTTCGCCGCGAAGGACGCCCCCTCGCACCGCACGACCCAGGTGTTCGCGATGGCGCAGAATCTGAGCGTCTACAAGGATGGCTGGGTGGCTGCGACCGCGCCGATGGTGACGCCGTGGGAACGCACGCCGCCGCCGCCCGTGCCGATCGACCAGCGCGTCTGGCAGCTATATGATACCCGCTCGGACTTCAGCGAAGCGCATGATCTGGCCGCTGCCAATCCGCAAAAACTTGCCGCGCTCAAGGATCTGTTCTGGGCCGAAGCGGCGACCGCCGGCATCCTGCCGATCCATGGCAGCGAAGGCGGGCAGAAGGGCCGACCTGACCATAATGCCGGGCGTGTCCTGTTCACCTATCATGGCCCGATCGGTCCCATTCCGGAAAGCGCGGCGCCGGGATTGGTTGGCCATTCCTTCACCATCCGCGCGCAGGTGAGCGTGCCGGCCGATGGCGGCCAGGGCGTTATCGCCGTGCATGGTGGCCGCTTCGGCGGCTACAGCCTGTTCCTGGACAAGGGGCGACCCAGCTTCACCTATAATCTGACCCCGGCCCATACGAGCCGGATTGCCGGCACCGCGCCCCTGACTGCGGGGCGGCACGATATCGGCCTGCGCTTCGTCATGGACCAGGAAGCGCCGACCAGTGGCGCCACCGCCACGCTGCTGGTGGATGGCAAAGAGGTCGCGCGCGGCCGGATCGACCGCACCTTCGCGCTCGTCGTGTCGCACACCGAGGATTTCGAGGTCGGCCAGGACAGTATCAGCCCGGTCGATCCTGCCTATGATGTGGCCAGCGGCCACTTCACCGGGACGATCGAGCGAGTGGATATCAGCCTGCCCTAGGGTCCCTTTGCTTTCCGCATTTTGCGAGCCGTCCGCTGTGCCAGCTGACTTCAAAATGCTCTAGCGCGTAGACTCATTACGCACTGCACCAGATGCGCACGCAGATGAACTTGATGGCTGCGAGGAAGTTGGCAGGGTCTTTGTCATAGCGGGTGGCGATGCCACGGAACTGCTTGATGCGGTTGAAGAATCGTTCGACGAGGTTTCGCTGTTTGTAGAGCCACGGCGAGAAGGCG
>NZ_NOIW01000178.1:0-6059 GCF_002708645.1 Sphingobium sp. IP1 | reverse complement strand
CGGCCAATCGCGGTCATTTACATGCGAGATACCCATTCAAGCTGCTGGTCGCAGGCGGGCCGTTGATTGAGGGAATTCTTCGTCGAGTGATGGGCCCAACCAAAATCCATCAAGCGTTGTGCAGGGGAGGATCAGTGCTGCGCAAGCGGGGAGGGTTTTACACTGAACCTGCCTTCAATGCGTAGCCCGCCCGTGGCGGTCTCGCGTCGCCATGTAGCGTAGAGCGAATTGAGCGTGCAACGTGGCGTCGATTGTAATGTCCTCAGGACTTGCTCGCATCATGAGTCGGCCGGCCGTGGTTTTGGCAGCATTGAGCGCAATTGCCGGAGTTCCGCGTCTTTGGCTTCCAACGCAGCCTCCAGCATGATGATACGATTGAGCAACTGGTTGATCACGTTTCGCAGCTCGGCCTTGCCGCTCGTGCTTTGTGGTTTAGCCTTCGGCGGCTTCGGAGCTTCATCGAACAAAGCGAGAAGTTTGGAGCATCGATAGGCCGTCGCTCGACTGACCCCCGCCTCGCGCGCAACATTGGTTATGCTCAGCTTGCCATTCGTCGCGGTGCCTTTGCCGTCGCGCAAGCGGTTATAGGCGTCAAGCAGCGCGACGGTGGCTTGCGATTTCCGGGGAGGGTTCGCTTTCGTCGTCATCGTTCGACCTGTTCCAGCAACTGCCTGTAAATATCGATCTGTGCCTCAATGGCGTGTTTCTGGATCGGGCTGATGTTCTTGCCATTTTTCATGGTCTCGGCATCTGCGATGCATGATTGCAGAGCCAGCACATGCCGCCTCGCCACCACGCTGTTCGGACAACGAGCAGGCTGGCACCTCGTAAATGCCGGCTGCGCCTCAGCTCCTTTCACCTTCAAGCAGAGGGCGTGGTCGGCATAGAAGAAGCAGTCGTTGATATAACCCGGATGAAGCGTGACGGCGGTGTTCGAGAGCATTTTTGCGCGGCGCCGATCATCAACGACCGTGCCGGGCAGATCTCCGATCTTGTTTCTGATGCTTGTAAATTCGGCGACGAGTTTCGATCGCATGGGGCCGCCTGGATTGATCCCTGCCTTCCAGTCCTCGTACATCTCGACGATATCGCTGAGCTGAGCGAGGCGACGTTCCTCTTCGATCTCCGAACGGAAGCCGGATTGGGAAGTGCCCGCATAGCCTTCGAACATCATGGCGCTCGCGTGCCCATATTGTATCATGCCCGCGATCACGCCGAAGGGCTGACTGGCGATGTACCATGCAAGGGTGCGGCGGAGCTGACGCGTGCGCCACCGCCAGGGTTCATCACCCTCGTCCGGGATATGATAAAGTGCCAGTATGCGGTCGGCTTCGGCGGGCGCCGCCGCTGCCATTTCTTCGGCGAGCCGGCGACACTCTTTGGCAAAGTAATTCAGGTATACGGTCGATTGATGCGCCGTAAGCTGGACATTGCCCACCCCCCGAATCAAGGCCGGTTTGAACAGGGGCTCATCATCTCGCGGCGCTTCCGTTCGATCGGCGCTGTTGTGTAGATAGTCCTGCAACCGTATTGCTGCCAATACGGCCCTGGCAACAGGCTCTATCACGGTCCAGCGATGTTCAGCGCCGTCGACGTTTTTACGGGTTTTGAAGATTCTTCCGACGAGTTCGTAGCCCTTAACCTTCCCATGTTCGTCGCGCATGAGTCTGAGGCAACCACGCTTGAGCGCGGCCGCTTCCTCGCCGCGCATTCCTGATAATAGGCCGATTACGAGATAGCACGCGGCTATCGCCGGTATGAAGGTATAACGGCTGCTGAAGCTGGGAAGATGCGACCGCCACGCAATGTTTGTTCCTGGCATGCTGGCCCAACCACTGCTTGCGCCTGGGCGCTCGGTTCCGAGTTGCGAGATTGCCTTCTCGAGCATAGCTGAGCGTGCCTTCAGCACTGCCACGCCGAGGCCGCTGGCCTTGCAGATTTCTGGCCACGCGGGTCGACCATCTTGGGTCGCCGGTACTCCAGAGCCCGATGCTTCAAGCGCATCCAAATAAGCGCGCAGGCGCTGGTCGCTTAGTTTCGGTGACACTCTCTGCCGACGCGCGGCGATGTTGATGCCAGCTATACGATGTCGGGCGATAAGATCGTCGATCCCATGATGGACGTAGAACATGGCCCACCGCAACGCCGGCGCGCTAATGGCTTCCGGTATTCGCGGTGTGACATTTTCTCGGCCACCCCGGTATCCCGCGATCCTAGTCGCTGAACGGTTACCCCAAGGAGCTATCTCGATTCCCCGGAACGACAGGGAGGGCGTATAGAGCGCAAGTCGCCGTACGCAGAGGATCTTGTAGACAAGAGTTGCCGGTGCGAGGTGCCGCTTCGCGGACAGCCACTGATCCAGCCAAGGCTGATCGATCTCGTGGAGTCGAAGTCCGGCTTCCCGCACTTCTTGTAGAAAATGCCGGATTATATTGCCGACCTGCATCAGCGAACCAGGTTTCAGGACGCCGAGGCGGCCGCGCACATTGTCTCGGGAGTCGTAGTTTAAAGACAGGAACAGGTATTCTCGTATGAGCTCCCGCTCATCAGCATCGGCGATCCGACCGAAGCAGATACAGGCTTCATGGGCCTTTGTCGGCCGCGCGATGGCACATTCGAGCAGCCACTTATCGTCCCCGACCAGAGAGATATTCTGCTGCTCACGGCCACTCACGACCATCTGGGGCGGAATCACCAATGCCGAACGGTCAATCCGCCAAGATGCTTCGGCACGTTCCAGAACCCGACGCATGTTCAGCCCCGCTGAAGATGTGGCGGCAGCGCTGGCGCCACAGCGGCATTTTCCGCCGTGGACCGAGCCTGTTCGATATCGCCAGCGTCGAACACGGGGAGTATCTGTACCATAATTCGATTATGGTCGGCGCTGTAGCGCTCGTGCCACTCCGCTTCCGTCATGACGGCGCGCCGTTCAGCTAGCCATGTCAGATAGGTCAGCAATGCAGGCAGTTTTCGTGCGGTGAACACTGCATTCGAGCAATGGAGGCAGCCGGTGAACGCGGTGGCGCAGGAGCCGTTGTCGTTCCGCCCAAGAGGGCTCGACCAAAAGCCGGAACACATGCCAAGGAACGTATCGGCATCGCCTGAGACCAACGACGCGACCGCGCCTGCGTCGAGCTTTTGGTTTCCGATCGAGAGGCCGGATGCGAGCGCGCTGACTTCCTCCTTCGGTGGCAGGACCAACGGCATCATCGCCATGTCGAACAGTTGACCTTCAGCGACCGCTACCGAGCGTGCATGCTCTTCTCGAAGCCCGTCCACCGCGGCATAATGCCGAGCGGCAACTGGCTTCGAGTGATCGCTCGCGAAGCGCCGAAGGTGGCCTGTGTGGCGCAAGTAATTGTCCCGCTTCACCGTCTTCCTTAGCCGGGCGGGAACGATCTTGGTTATCGGCTTGCCCGCTTCGTCGACGAGCCCAAGGCTCCTGATCGCGGCATAGAAGTTGTGGGTAGAAAGGCTGAACCGCCGCCAGCTCGGCAGTCCGGCTGCAACGAAGCCCACCCACAGGTAATCCGCATTCGGGTCCCCTCGATCGGCCATTCGCTCGGCGGCGGGTCGGGATAGTTCGAGGGCAAGGCGAACGAGTCCGCCGGGCGTATTAATTCCACCATCACGCACGCGTTCGCGCTTGATCTTCGCGCGGGGGCCGCCTCGTCCCTTTGTGTATTCAATGGAGACGTACCCTCTCGCGGGGTTCTTCAGGCAGTCGCGCCGCAGGGTCCGCAGGCATTCTATCGGCATTTCGACCCGGAGCGCGATGGCGATGATGAAGCAGATCGCATCAGGCAGGGTCAGAACGAGAAGATCGCTGGCCGCGGCGATGGCAACCTTGCGATATTTGAACATGTCGAACTCGCTTCGAGCGGGGCGCGTGCCGTCGGCGACCCTCAGGAACACATTCTCAAAGCGGCTCCTCTCCGGCTTGTTTCGCAAAGCTTCGATCTGCTCGCGGCCCGACAAGATCCTTTCGCGTGTAGCTACCACGCTGCGATCAGCGGCGTCTTTCAGGACGCGAGCGACGAACGGTGTCAACGGTTCGCGGGGCCGTAATGCCGTTCCGTTGTGCCGGCTCGTGAAGTTGATCCGCGCCTTCAGATCCGGACGAAGCAGATCAGGGTTTCGTTCGTCTATCGCGCGAAGGCCGTGAACAAGGCAACGGAACCGGGAGTATTGACCCCGAACGTCGCAGGCATCGATGTCAGCGGCCGTGATCACGCGAAGCCCCCCGTTGAGGCGCCCGCTGGAGGACAGATGTTTCCCGAGCGGGATCCAGCTCTGTCGATACTGTTCGACACTCGGGACGGCCAGGCCGGCGAACAGCTCGTTCATCATCGGCCCAAGGTACAAGGCAAGATCGCGACCCAGGCCTTCGTTCCCCACCTCGTGCAGCAACCAGGTCATTTCGCGCCCGACACCGTCACGATGATGATAGGCTACGATCGCGTCGGCTCGCGGCTCCTCATCCTGCTGCGGAGGTAAATCGCGGAACGAGAGGCGAGGGCGACCCACTGCTAGAAGAAGCCCATCAGACGAGAGTCCAGCGCCTCGGCCGCCTGATCTACGATTTCGAAGGCTTCATCGAGGTAGGTGAGATATTTTTCAGTGGTCAGGACGCTGGCGTGACCCAGCCATCGCTGGACCCGGCGCAAGGGGTCGCTGACAACCTTCATGTAGATTTCCTCGGTTCGATCCGGGACAGATCGATCGTCGAGCCTCATCACTTCCGCTTTGACGAGGTGTGTAAGCCAGTAGACGGCAAAGGTATGCCGGAGGGTATGGGGCGATACGTGTAGGTCCCAGCCCATGTCCTCCGACAACTTCTTGCTGGTACGCCGGAATATCGACTGCCATGCCGCGGGGGTGAGGGCTTGGCCGTCCTGCGCCAGCCACAATGCTGCCGGCTGCGCACTTTCCAATGGTGCGCCCGATCCGGGCAGCAATAGGAGGTTGCGTCGTTCGTCGATGCGCAGAGTCGCCAGTGATCGAGGGCGCCGCTCGCCCTTGATCAAAACGCGTTGCCCGCCTGCAAGCGTGCCGATGAGCGGCTGCCGCATGGTCCGGACCCCACCCGCGCGTCGCCAGCGATCGACCAACTGGCTCCGCTCCTCGCGAATATAAGCGTCGATGAAGTTACTGGCTACCCGCCTCGGGAACGGCACTGATCGAGGTTTGCGCCCTTTGGTGATTCTGGCGGGCAGGTCGATCATGGTGCTGCGACAGCCGTGAAAGACGCGGGCGTTCGTCGTCGGAAGCTCACCGATCAGAAGGCTTGCGCCTTCTTCGAGCCTAACCCCTGTCGTCACAAGCAGCTCGGCGAACGCGGCATCGCGCATCGGATTCCGCCGGTGAGTGATGCCGTTCGCGTAACCCCCACCGAGCAGGCCTTGGTCTCGGAACAGAACGTAATCCTCGAGCGGGATCATGCGGATCGTATCTTCGGCAACCGCGCCATCACGGCGGAATCTGGTTTTCGGCGCAACTGATATCAGTCCTGCGTCCTCGCTGGCGGCCCATTGATAGAACCGCGTTAGCGCCGCAGAGGTGCGCTTCCAAGACGATCCCGATAGTCGGAGCTCGCCCGGCCCTTCGAGCCGAAGGCTGCGATATTTCCCTACGTCGGCACTCGATGCGTCGAGTAACGACTTTGAACGCGCATCCCGCAGGTAACGGGCAAAGACCTGAAGATCTCGAGCATAGTGGCCTGCGCTGGCAAGGGACACGCCATCGGATCGCAGGAACGTGATGAACGAATTGACTTCTACAACGGGGCTTCCGTCGGAATGAAGGAGAGAAGGGAGATTTGTTTCGGGTAAGTATTTGATTGCGTCCTGCTTTATGGAGTCATCAAGCGCAGGCCGGATCATCGTCCCATCAAGAAGTATAGGCTCGACGCCGAGCCAAGGATCGAACGGGAAAAGATGCACTGAACCCTCGACATGACACTGGGCGTTTCCATTTTATTGCCCCGACCCGATCGATAATGGGACAATATCCTTATCCCGTCAAAGGGAATGGATCGTCTCAATGGCGACATAATGGTT
>NZ_NOIW01000177.1:0-6107 GCF_002708645.1 Sphingobium sp. IP1 | reverse complement strand
ACTGCCGCCGCGAACCTAAGCCTCTGCAAGCTCAACCAAACCCAAAAATGTAGTGGTAACACTCGCGCCGGTGCGTGCATGTCATTGAACAAAAATGCCTTTTCCAAAAGCACTGTTCAAGTTGGGCCAAGATGCGCCATGCTGACCTCGCCCGGTCGCGCCTTCAGGCCGCCACCGACCAGGGCCGCCATCGACGCGCTATGATGCGGATTACGAAATGGCCGGGCGCGGCTGATCCGCCCGCCCTCCAGCGTGCCGGCAACACTGGCGACCATCGATGTTTCCAGCGCCTCGGTCGGCGTCAGCTCGGGCAATATGCCCGGCAGGCAGCTCGCCATCAGCGACTTGCCGGCGCCCGGCGGCCCGACCATCAGCAGATTATGGCCGCCGGCCGCCGCGATCTCCAGCGCGCGCTTGGCGCTTTCCTGCCCCTTCACCTGGCGCAGGTCAGCGGCCCGCATCGGCGGCTCGACCGCGCCGGGCTGGGGCGGCGACAATGCCGCCGTGCCCTTGAAATGATTGAGCAGGCTGAGGAGATCGGGTGTCGCCACGACCTCCACCTGCCCCGCCCAGGCGGCCTCGCTCCCCTGTGCGGCCGGACAGACCAGACCCAGATCCTGTTCGCCGGCATGCAGCGCCGCCAGCAACACGCCGGGCGACGGCGCGGTACGGCCGTCCAGCCCCAGTTCGCCGACGACGATATAGCCCGCCAGCGTCTCGGCATCGATCACCCCCATCGCGCCGAGCAGCGCGACGGCAATCGGCAGGTCGAAATGCGATCCTTCCTTGGGCAGGTCGGCGGGGGAAAGATTGACGGTGATCCGCTTGGGCGGCAGCGACAGGCCGATCGCGGCGATCGCATTGCGCACCCGCTCCCGACTTTCGGCCACCGCCTTGTCGGGCAGGCCGACGACGATGAAGGCGGGCAATCCCGGAACAAGCTGGCACTGCACCTCGACCGTGCGCGCCTCCAGGCCCAGATAGGCCACCGTCGAATGTAATGGGACACTTGGTTCTTCCAAAAAGGGATGAGGGCGGGATTTCCCGGAATTCTCCGGGATGGCGTGGTGAAGAACGCCCATAATCCGGGGGTTTTGCGGGCTTCTGAGCATCCGCTAATCGCCTCGATTTGCTGTCTTCCTAAAGTGGGCAAAACTGCCAGTTCGCCCACTTACGAGGCCGCCAACGAGAGGCATCGGGCAAGATCGAATGCGCCCTCTTAATTGCCTCTTAATGGCGGTTTTCTGCCGTTTTTATTGCGCCGCATGGCGGCGCTTTGTCCTGGCCAATCTACCAGTTTCAATTTTTCCGCAAATTTTGCGCCTTATGAAGGCGTGCTAAGTGGGTAGTCACTGAAATATATGCATTAAATGCGGAATTTTTGGGGTTTCATGGGGCCTTGTGTGCATTGGAAGTGGGTGACTTTTTGAAGTTCACCCATCCGTCCGCGCGACCAATCACCCCTCATTCATCATGATGGTCAGTTCCGTGGCCAGCGGCATCACGACATCGCCCGCGAGTATCCTGCGGAAAGCCACGAGCAAATTCTTAGCGCCTCTCGCCAATTCTTTGTCCAGAAGGCGAGAGGCGGCAAGCTCGAAATTATCCATTTCTATCGCACGAAACAAAAGCCCGTCAGGTTCCAAATCACCGTCTTCCTCAACTGTCGTCTCAATCAGATAACGAATGACAAGCGCTTTAGAAAATTGCCTCTTTGAGGTGTCAATGCTGGAGAACTCATTGCGGGCAATTTCATTTCTTCGCCGAAAGACCAGATGATTAAAGACGACATGACGCCCTTCATCCGAGATAGCCCCCTTAGCGCGCCACTGCTTGATTGTCGCGGGAGCATATCCCAGGATCGCCGCCAGTTCCTCGTCAGCGGCAACGCCTAATTGGTGCTTGACTTCATCCACCTGAGCGCCGGGAATAATCGATTGATCTGAGAGCAAATGAAGTGGCGCGCCGGATGCCATGCGATCGTCTGCGACTGGATCACCGACCTGATGCGGGGAATTTGCTTCGGCATCCCCATTCGATCGCCGTCCAGTCAGGATATATGTCGCGTCCGCGCCAACACCGGCCCACGCAATCACTGCGGTGATAAGGGGGGAGGAATCGTCCTTCTCCCAACTGACCATCGCGCGCTTCGAAGCGCCAACAACTGCAGCAAATTCGGTCTGGTTCATCCGTAACCGCTGCCGCTCTTCGCGAAGTCGTGCGCCTAGAGACACCTTTTCCCTTTCATTGCTTGCCATGTGCGACAATCTGCACCATACGTAGTGAAGTTGGGCGCACTATTTTAGTGCGCTTTCACGCACATGGAGGTTCCAGTGACCACTGCTTGCACCCCAGCGATGATTCGGAAAGCACTTTCTCGCATTGGGAAGTCCCATTCTGACGTGGCTCGCGATCTAGGAGTAGACCGCGCCGTTGTTCGCGGCCTTCTCTATGGTCATCTTAAAGGTGCTCGGGGAGACGCCCATAAGGTTGCGGTCGCGCTTGGCATGAAAGACGGCGTCATCGTTGATGATACCACTCCGATTGCAGATGCTATCAAGGCAGCAATCGCAGCATGAGTTCGGTGCGCGAGATAATGTCGCTGCCCATCGCAGACATTGCGATCGGGCCTCGCATCGGCTTTTACAACGCGGATCATGCGCAACGCCTTGGCGCGAGCATCGAGGCCGTTGGCCAACATGATCCGATCCATGTCAAGCGAAACGGAAATGCTGCGAAGCTGCCCTGGACGTTGGTTGCGGGCCTTCACCGCTTGCGCGGCGTCGAAGCAATTGGACGCCTTGAAGTCGATGCAATTCAGATAGCGGACGCCACCGCTACCGACGCCGATCTGCGCCGCCTCGAACTCTCCGAAAACGCCGATCATCGGCATCGCCGTCCTATCGAACGCGCGATCATGATGATCGAATATGCGCGTCTGGAAGAGGCTTTAGATCATCCGGGCCACGTCGGGGAATCCCGGCAGGCTCGTGCCGCGCGGATCACAAATTCCGCTTCCGTCACCGTGACGGAAGCGCCCGATTATCGTGCAAGAACGGCCTATGCTTTTGGCATTTCGATAAGCACTTTAGAGCGCAACAAGCGGATTCATAGCGCGATTGTCACTGCGCTGCCCGATCTGGCCCAGCGGTTCAACGACCATAGCCTTGGTGAAAGCCTGTCCGCCGTCACGCGCGTCGCTCGCATCAAAGAGGATGATGCACGCCGCACGGTTATTGAAGCGATCCTAACGCGCCCCGACTGGAATTCAGTCGATGAGGTCTTGAAGGAGGCTGGACTATCCCACGGCACTGGCTTCCGAGTGGAGCCTCGCGCCATGATGATGGACCGGTGGCAGCGGTTAACACTGACCGAACGGCAGGCTCACGTCGAATGGCTTGCCGATGAAGTCACCCCCGGCATGGCCAAGGATATGGTCGCCCGTTTCAAAGCGCGGGGTGTGCTGTGAGCGCGCGCCGTCATTCTCTTGATCTGTCCTCAATTGGCGGGCGCTTGCAGGCAGAACGATTGCGAATCGACATATCCCAGACAGAGGCCGCCCAACTTGCAGGCATGTCGAAAGGCGCGTGGATCGCATGGGAAAGCGGCAAGTCCTTCCCAGACGCGCGCGTTCTTGCTGCCTTTGCGCATGCTGGCGCGGACGTGCTGTTCATCATCACCGGCCAGCGCATCAAGGCCGACGCGATCCCGGCGCAGGAACCGCTTGTAGGCGTAACAGTCCGGCAGGCGCTCGCGATGCTCGATCCAGTCGATCGCCATCGGCTGTTGCTCGATCTGCTGGCGGGAGAACTGTCCGCGTGACATTGGCCGCCGCCTCCTATTGGCTGACCGCTTCGGAGATCGCTGAGCAGCGTCTCCCCGGCCTGCCCGCCGACAAGCGCGCGGTGAACGCGCACGCGGCGGCGATGGGCTGGGCCGATGCGGTCGGCGCGGACGGGAGTCCGCTGGCGCGCAAGCGCGCGGCGCGAGGCGGTGGCATGGAATATCACGCCAGCCTGTTCCCGCCCGAGGCGCAGCAACGGCTGGCGACGCGGATCGATATCACGCCGATCGCGGCGAATGATACCGACGACGGCCTTATCGCCTGGGCATGGTTCGACCAGCAACCGGCGCATGTGAAGGCGGAAGCCGAGAAGCGCCTGACGATCCTCAACGAAATAGAGGCCCGCGTGCTGAGCGGATCGACCAAGACGGCCGCAACGGCATCGGCGGCTATCCGCCATGGCTGCACCGATCGCACCATCCGCGACTGGTTCGGCCTCGTTTTCGGCGTTCCTCGCGCCGACTGGCTCCCGCGCCTCGCGCCGCAACGCAAGGGCGGCCGCGACAAGGCTGAGATCGACGTGGAAGCGTGGCGCATCCTCAAGACGGACTATCTGCGCCCCGAAAAGCCGAGCTTTTCAGCCTGCTACAACCGTCTGGTCGAGGACTATGCCAAGCCCAAGGGCATCGTCCTGCCGAACAAGAAGACGCTGGAACGCCGGTTGGCGGCAGAAATCAGCAAGCTGCTGAAAACGGCGAAGCGTGAAGGCAAGGAACAGGCGCGCCGCACGGTGCCGCCGATGCGCCGCACCGTCGCCGATCTGCACGCCATGAAGGCGGTCAACACGGACGGCCACACCTTCGACGTGTTCGTCCAGTGGGAAGACGGGCGCATCGGTCGCCCGGTCATGGTCGGCATCCAGGACATATTCAGCCGCAAGCTGCTGGCGCACCGGATCGACGAAACCGAAAGCATGTTGCTGGCGCGCATGGCCTTTGCGGACCTGTTCCGCGATTGGGGAATCCCCGCCGAAGCCGTGCTGGACAATGGCCGCGCCTTCGCCTCCAAGGCGATGACGGGCGGCGCGAAGACGCGCCACCGCTTCAAGATTAAGGACAGCGATCCGACTGGCGTCCTGACCTCGCTCAACATCACCACGCACTGGACGATGCCCTATCGCGGCTCTTCCAAGCCGATCGAACGGGCATGGCGCGACCTGTGCGAGGATATTTCGAAGCATCCCGCCGTTGCCGGTGCCTATACGGGCAACAAGCCCGACGCGAAGCCCGAAAACTACCGGGATCGCGCTATCCCCATCGCTGAATTCCGTGCTCATGTGGCGCGCCGGATCGCGGCCCACAACGCCCGCACCGGACGCAATACGGAAATGGCCAAGGGCGATAGCTTCGACGCCGTTTTCGCTGCCTCCTATGCGGTTTCCCCGATCGGCAAGGCCAGCGATGCGCAATTGCGCCGCGCGCTGCTGGTGGCGGAAGATCGCCGCTGCCACCGTTTGGACGGATCGATCAGGCTGGCAGGCAACATTTACTGGTCGCCTGAGATGGTCGAACTGGCGGGCGAGAAGGTCAGCGTGCGTTGCGACCCCGACAATCTGCATAGCGAAATCCACGTCTACCGGCAGGGCGACGGCGAATATCTGCACACGATCCCGGTGCTGGAAGCGGTCGGCTTCTTCGACAAGGCCGGTGCCGAGCGCCGTGGCAAGCTGGAGAAGGACGTGCGCCGCAAGGTTCGCGCCGCAGAGGAAGCCGCCGAATTGCTGCGTATCGATCAGGTGGCGGAACTGCTGTCCGGTCCTGTCGCACCGGCTCCCCAGCCGGTGGCGGGCGTAGTCCGGCCGGTGCGCCATCGTGGCCAGACCGCCGCCGCCATCAAACCCATTCAGCAGGCCGATGCCGAGCCTGCCGCCCCCGACTTCATGGACGCCTTCACAGCCGGAACCCGCCGGTTGCGAGCCGTCGAATGAGGATGGCCGCGCCGGATTGCCCTCCGACGCGGCCGGTTTTGCCCGCTAGAGCAAAGGAAGACGTAACATGGAAGTGGTAGCAAGCAACAGCCCGGTCGAAGTCGAGGCCCGTGCCTGGCTCAACGCGCACAAGGATGAGGAAGGGCTTAGCTGGCCGCAGATCGGCAAGCTGACCGATGTGTCCGGATCGACGCTCTCGCTGTTCTCCACCGGCAAATATGCCGGGAACAACGCCAGCGTGGCCACCAAGGTGCTGGCCTATCGCGAGCGCCTGACCACGCAAGCCGAGATCGCCGCCGACGCGCCGCTGGTGCCGGAATGGTATGACACGCCCAC
>NZ_NOIW01000176.1:0-6257 GCF_002708645.1 Sphingobium sp. IP1 | reverse complement strand
GCTGCGCCAGTCCAGGAGGAGGGGGGCGTTGCGCCCGTATCGGCGGCGCCCGCCCCGATCGTCCGGCGGGAGGGTGAGGCTGTCGCGGAAGCCCCCCCGCTGCCTCGGCCGCCCCGGGCGCGGGCGGTCGCGCCTGCGCCTGCCGATATCCGCACTCCGGCGCCGGTTCCGACCGCCGATGTGGCCCTGTCGCTGCCGGTGGAAGCCGAAGGGGCGATCGCGCTCGCCCTTGCTGATGCTTCGATCAAGGCCAGGCCGACGCCCGCGCCGCAGCCTCTGCCGGCTGCGATCGTCGCGCCCGAGGCCGACGACATCGCCGATGGTGACAGCGAAGCTGACATAGTGACGGCCGATGCGCCCGTCGACAATGACGCGCCGATCGTCGCCGATCCGATTGCCCATTCCTTGCCTGCTGCACTCCCCCCCTTGCCGCAGGCGCCGAACGATGCCCCCGCATCTTCGGCTCCATCCGCGCCGACCCGGGAGATGCCTTTGAGCGTGTCTCCTTCGCTGTCACCTTCATTGTCCCAAACCCAGGCCCCTTCGAAACCGGCCATGGGACAGGAAGCGGTGACGGCCCCGGTGGTCGGCGCGGATGGGCAGGATGACCAGATCGTTGCAACGCCCGTGGCGGCGCCTGCAACGACGCCTGAAATGACGCCCGAACTGGTCGCTGCGATGACCCCGGCCCAGCCTGCGCCAGCCGCCAACGCGGCCCCGAATGTCGTGCAGGCCCCGGTCCAGGTAGCCCCGCAGCCCGTGATTGCACAGCGCCCGGTCGAGCAGGTCATGCCCGCTGTCGCTGCGGCGCCGGAGGTCACCCCTGACATGCCGGCCGAAATGGTCGTGGCGGCCGCCAGGCCGACGGAGAAGACCGCGCCTGCGGCTGTAACCAGCAGCCCGGACGAGGCCGATGTCGAGATCGCATCCGCCGGCACCGACGTCCCGGCCGCGCCCGTGGCCGCCAAGCCGGCCAAGGCGGAAGCCCTGTCGCTGCTGCAACTGGTGCGCGACCATATGAACCGCCGGGCGACGCCGGTGCGCGACAGCGCCGAAGCGGCAACGCCGGTCAGCGATCGCACGCCGGACAAGGCGACCACGGCCGTCGATCCGCTGGTCGTAGCCACTCCGGCCGCGCCCCATCGTGGCGCGGAAATATCCGTGCCTCAGGCTGCCGTGCCCCAGGCGCCTTCGGTCACGCCGGCGGCGATGCCGACGGTCGACCTGTCGGCCAGCCTTGGCCAGCAGGTGGTCGATATGGGTGTGTCGGGACAGTGGATTGACGGGCTGGCCCGCGACATTGCCGGCCTGTCGGCCAATGGCGCGCAGGGCCGGTTCCAGATCAATGCCGACCAGCTTGGCCCGATCCAGGTCGATATCCGCCAGGATGGCGATGGCGCGGCGGTCAGCCTGACCGTTGCCAGCGAGGCGGCGGAAATGGCGCTGCGCCAGGATAGCGATCGGCTGAAGCTGGACGCCGGCCTTGCCGCCGTGCGCATCCATGAAGTGAAGATCGAACGCGCGCCGCATGTTGCCGAAGCGGCCAAGGCCGATGCCAATGGCCAGACCGGCAGCCAGTCGAACGGCCAGCAGGGCAATGCCTCTCAACAGCAGGGCACCTGGCAGGGTGCCGGCCAGATGGCGGGCCAATCCTCGTCGCAGGGCCGCTGGCAGGGCCGTGAAAATAATGGCCTTGGCCATAAAGCCGGGAGCGATCCGGCCGTTCTTAACCATGGTGACACCGGCGATAGCGCCGGTGACGTCCGCCGCGCGCGCTACGCCTGACGGCCGGGACGGGATATTCCAGGGGACGTGAACGATGAGCGATGAACCCAAGGCGAAGAAGAAGAAGGGTGGGGGGATGAAGCTCATCCTGCTGGTCGCCGTCGCCATGGTGGTGGGCGGTGCCGGCGCTGCGGGCGGGCTGTACGCCGCCGGCTTCTTCAGCCCCAAGGCCGAGGGCCCCAAGGAAGATCCCAACAAGCCCGTGCTGGTCCTGGCGGGCGAGGATGCGCAGGCTGTCGCCACCGCCCATGGCTGGGCCGGTGAAGGTGGCGGCGGTGGTGGCGAAGGCGGTGGCCATGCGAGCGCCGGTGGCGAGGGGCATGCCCCGTCGGCCGCCCATGCGCCCGGCAAGGGCATCGACCTGCCGGCACCAAGCAATCCGACCGCCTATCAGGCCACCTATTTCCAGCTCCAGGCGCCCTTCACGTCGAACATGACGGACACCGACGCCTTCGCCCAGATCACCGTCGCGGTGTCGACCTATTATGACTATCGCGTGATCGCCGCGATCAAGATGCACGAGATGGCGATTCGCAGTCAGGTGCTGATGATGCTCGCCGAACAGCCCGAGGAGCAGCTGGTCACGCCCGACGGCAAGCGCATGCTGCAAGGAAAAATCCGGGGCATCATCAACGATGTACTCAAGCAGAAGACCGGCTATGGCGGTGTCGATAACGTTTATTTTACCAATTTCGTTATTCAATAGCGCTGCCTGAACGCTGGGAAGTCCCCTGGCCAAGGGCAGGGGACAGACATGAATCACGTTCAATCCTTCGCCTTCGGGCGGGGGGACACGCAAGCTCCGGTAATGCTGTCGGGCCTCGACCGGCTGGGTGAAAAGCTCGGCCGGCGTATCCGTGCGCTGATCGAACCCATTTCCGGCATCCGCCCGCATGTCGCGGCCGAGGATGCACGGGTCGTGGAGTTTGGCGCCTGGTCGGCCGGCGCGCCCAATTTCTGCAGCCTGTCCATCTATCGCCTGCTGCCCCTGAAGGGGCAGATGCTGCTGTGCATGGACGCCACCATGATCTCGACCCTGGTCGACTGCTTCTATGGGGGGCTTGGCAACCGGGCGCTGCCCGCGCGCGGCGAATTTACCCCGACCGAAGACCGGCTGATCGCCCGCCTGTCGGAAACCATCATGGCCCGCATGGTCGAATGCTGGTCCGAAGTCCTGCCCCTGGAACCCGGCCTGCTGCTGCGTGAAACCGGCATCGGCTTTGCCGCCGCTGCCCAGCCCGCCGACCAGATGGTGGTGCAGCGCTTCCGCGTCGGGCTGGACCGGGATCGCGAATGGTCGATCGACATGGTCTTCCCGCTGGCGGCGCTGCGCGGCGTCGAGGCGCTGATGGGCAGCAAGGTCGCAAGCGATGACGAGCATGTCGATCCGGTGTGGCAGGCCCGCGTGGCGCGCCGCATGCGCGACATCCGCCTGCCGGCCCGCACCGTGCTGGCCCGCCCCAATCTCTCGCTGGCGGAGCTGATGCAGCTCAAGGCCGGCGACATCATACCCGTGACGATCGGCCGCAGCCTGCCGCTGATCGTCGGCGACAGGATCGTCGCGCACGGCACGATCGGCGAACAGGATGGCCGTGCCGCCTTCCAGATTGAAAAGATTGCACAGGGACCGGAACAATGAGTGATATGAGCGACGCCCCGATGATGGATCCCCGTGGGGAAGACAGCGCCAGCCGCATGGCGGCGAACCGCCAGTTCAAGCTGCTGGCCGATATTCCGGTGCGCATGTCGGTGGAGGTCGGATCGACCTCGCTGCGCCTGGCCGAAGTCATGGACCTGGCCGAAGGCAGCATCGTGGAACTGGATCGCCAGGCCGACGAACTGCTCGACATCATGGTCAATGGCGCGCTGATCGCGAAGGGGGAGGTCGTGACGGTGAACGGCCGCTATGGCATCCGCATCGTCGATATCGCCGCCACCGAAACCCGCATGGCCGGGGTCGAACGGCGCGGCTGATCGCAGGGCCGTGCTTTTGCGCTTGCCTTGCGGCCCATTCTTGCGGATCGGATGACGCATTAACCTAAACGCGGGGCGCGTGCATGTTCTGGTATTTCGTCAAATTGCTGATCCTGCTGCCGCTTGTGGGCGGCATGGCCTTTGGTGCCTTGTGGCTGTGGCGCAAATATCAGCCCGGCATGATGGTCGGCCAGAATGACCGGTCGCTGAAGCTGCTGGAAGCGCTGCCCATGGGCACGTTCGGCAAGCTGGCCGTGGTCGAGTTCGAGGGCAAGAAGATCCTGCTGTCGGTCACCCGCGGCCGGATCGAGAAGATCGCGGAAGGCGACCCCTATCGTGCGCGCTAGTCACTGGCTGGTCGGCGGCATCCTGCTGACCGCCGGGCTGATGCTGGTCGATCCTGCGCTGGCGCAGGCGGTGCCGGCCGCGCCGGCGCCGGTCGACAATGGTGGCGCGCTGACCCGCGCGATGGGACAGATTTCGGGCGACGGCCGCTCGCTGTCGCTGTCGCTGCAGATCCTCGTCCTCATGAGCCTGCTGTCGGTCCTGCCGTCGCTGATCCTCATGATGACCAGCTTCACCCGGATCATCATCGTCCTGTCGCTGCTGCGCCAGGCGCTGGGCCTGCAACAGACGCCGCCCAACCAGGTGCTGGTCGGGCTTGCCCTGTTCCTGTCGCTGTTCGTGATGCGACCGGTGATCGACCAGATCAACGGCCAGGCCTATGATCCCTATGGCAAGGGCCAGATTTCGATCGAGGAAGCGGTCGGCCGTTCGGGCAAGGTGCTGCACGGCTTCATGGCCAAGCAGACGCGCGAGAGCGACCTCAAGCTGTTCGCCAACATGGCCGAGGCCCCGGCCTTCCGCACGCCCGACGACATTCCCTTCACGATCCTGCTGCCGGCCTTCGTCACCAGCGAGTTGAAGACCGCGTTCCAGATCGGCTTCATGATCTTCCTGCCCTTCCTCATCATCGACCTGGTCGTCGCATCGACCCTGATGGCGCTGGGCATGATGATGCTGTCGCCCACGATCATCTCCATGCCCTTCAAGCTGTTGCTGTTCGTGCTGGTCGATGGCTGGGCGCTGACGATGGGGTCGCTCGCCGGCTCCTTCGCGACATAGGAGGGCGGCAATGGAGAATGCGGATTTCTTCATGGGCCTGGCACAGCATGCGCTGTGGATCACGGCGCTGGCGACGGCGCCGATCCTGATTCCGGCGCTGGTCGCGGGCGTGCTGATCGGCATGGTCCAGGCCGCGACGTCGATCAACGAACAGACGCTCAGCTTCATTCCCAAGATTCTGGTCGTGGGGGCGATGCTGACCCTGTTCGGCGGGTCGATCATGGTGCTGATCGCCGACTTCACGCGCGAGATATTCGAGCGGATACCGGACCTGCTGCAATGATCGCACCCGGCTTCGCAGGCGTCGAGACGCAATTGTGGATCTGGCTGATCGCCATGATCCGCCCCGGTGCGGCCTTTCTGGCCGCGCCCGTCTTCGGTGCGCCCGCGATGCCGCTTCAGTTGCGCCTGATCCTGTCGCTCGCGCTTGGCATGGCCGCCCTCAACAGCGTCACCATCCAGTTGCCGCATGACGGCGTCGCCAGTTTCGAAGGCGTGATGCTGGTCGCCGGCGAAGTGCTGACCGGCCTTGCCATGGGTTTTGCCGTGCAGATCGGCTACTCCGCCGCCTTCGTCGCGGGCGAGGCGATCGCCAACACCATGGGGCTGGGCTTTGCCGCGATGGTCGATCCGGGGTCGGGGCAGGGGACGCAGGCGGTCGGCCAGTTCCTGTCGATCCTCTCGACCTTCCTGCTGCTGGCGATGGACGGCCATCTGCTGCTCGTCAGCTTCGTGGTGCAGAGCTACAAGGCGCTGCCGCCGGGCGCGGCGATGCTCAGCAATGATGCGGTCTGGCACATGATCCAGTTTGGCGGCTCGCTGCTGGGCGCCGGGGTGACGATCGCGCTGCCGGTCGGCTTTGCGCTGGTGCTGGTGCAGATCGTCATGGGCATGCTGGCGCGCACTGCGCCCGCGCTCAACCTGTTCGCCGTCGGCATGCCGATGGCGGTGATGGCGGGGCTGGTGCTGCTGGCGATGGCGGTGCCGGTGATGGGCGAGGGGATCACCATCGCGCTCAAGTCGGGGCTGGAACAGGCCCGCGCCATCTCGGAAGGACGCTGAGCCATGGCGGGCGGATCCGAGGGCGGCGAAAAGACCGAAAAACCGACACAGAAGAAATTGCAGGATGCCGCCAAGGAAGGCGACATCCTCCAGTCCCGCGAACTGGGGACGGCCCTGGTGGTGATGGCCGGCATCGGCTGGCTGGCGGTTGCCGGGCCGGGCCTGATCGACGCGCTGTCGGGCATGCTGACCCGCGCATTACGCTTCGGGCGCGAGGATATCGTGAACTTCTCGCCGGTGACGCGTGGCACCGGCCTGCTGGCGGACATTGCGCTGCCGGTGGGCGGCGTATTGCTCGCGACCTTCTTTGC